>JAWSUF010000012.1 GCA_033549365.1 Acidobacteriota bacterium | reverse complement strand
CTTGCTCTCGCGCGTTCCATCCCAAACGGCCACCAGTTCTTTCGTTCCGTCCTCCAACGCTCCTATAATCACCAACATACACGGTCTCTCGCGATCCAGCCGGACATTGAAATAGATCCCGTCCACCCACCAGTAGACATATCGCTTGCCGTTCAGATCGCGTTTGGCCCAACTCTCGTAATCCTTCACCCAGCCTTCTTTCAAACGCACGATGTTCGTCGCCGAAAGCCCCGCCGCATTCGGCCCCAGAATCGCCTCCAGAGCCTCGGAAAATTCTCCTGTCGAGATCCCCTTCAGATAAAGTACCGGGATCAGTTCGTCGACGCTCGGCGTTCGACGCATGTACGGCGGCAGGATCCGACTTGTGAACTTCTCACGACCGCTGCGATCCCGAACCCGCTCCTGGCGGATGCGAACCGGCCCGGCCCCCGTGACCAGGTCGCGATCCGGAAGATGACCGTTCCGGACGATCGCCCGACGGCCGTCCTCCATCCGTTGATGCTCCATTCGGCTCAAGTACTCTTCCACTTCGTTCTTCAGAGCTTCCTGAAGCATCCGTTGTGCCCCTTCCTGAATGATTCTGTCCAGAAAAGAGCGCGACTCAGAAACCATTCGATCTTTTTCCTCTTTTGCAGTAATCTTGTTCATGAGCGTATCCTTTCGGACCCTTCCGGGTCCATGTTGAATTGGAAAATCCAACATAGGATACGCTCTTTCCTTTTCCTTTCATACACAAAATCGGATTATATCTCGCGGGACGAGCTCCGTCGGCGGTTGGAAACAACGGACTGGGAACGCGCCCAGGCGGACATCCGTCCGTTCCTGGAGCGGGAGCGGGAGAAACTTGAATTCGCCATATGCTTCACTCCCTCATGAATAGGAACCCGCCGCCGCAACCCCCTGATTTCATGCGACTCCGTGCATTTTCCTCTTGACATTCGAACCGATTCTCTTATACTTTCTTTGGTTCTATTTTTGATTCGCCGGTGCAGAGCAGCAGGGGAACGTCCATGAGCAATGAAGAGCGTTGGGTAGATATCGAGGAAGTGGCGGCCCATCTCAGCGTAAACAGGGATTCTGTCTATCGTTGGATCGAAACGAAGGGTTTCCCCGCCCATCGTGTCGGGAGGTTATTTCGGCTCAAGCTTTCCGAGGTGGATGAGTGGGTCAAGCAAGGCGGCGGCTGGGAGAACAAGAAGCACGGTACAAAGGAATGACCACCGTCTACCACAGCCAGTATTGGGCGCATGCCCTCACCCTGCGAGGGGCAACCGGCACGATTGAAACCCTATCCCGGTCGATTGCAGGTGCTCGTGTGGACCTGAATCCTCATCAAGTGGACGCGGCGCTTTTTGCCATTCGCTCGCCGCTCGCGAAGGGCGTCATCCTTGCCGACGAGGTCGGGCTAGGCAAAACCATCGAGGCGGGCATTGTGATTGCCCAGCGCTGGGCGGAACGGAAGCGACGAATCCTTGTCATCGTGCCCGCGATTTTGCGCAAACAGTGGCAACAAGAACTCGAGACGAAGTTCTACCTGCCGACAAGAATCCTGGACTCCCAAGCCTTCAACTCAATACATGAGGACGGGATTGTCAATCCCTTCGACTCGCCGGACAAGCTGGTCATCTGCTCCTATCATTTCGCCTCTGCCAAGTCGCCCGAGGTGAGCCGCGTCCCTTGGGACCTTGTGGTCACTGACGAGGCCCACCGCCTGCGTAACGTCTACAAGAAGTCCAGCAAACTTGCCAGGAGCATCGCAGATGCGGTCGGTCATTCTCCTAAGCTCCTGCTCACGGCCACGCCGCTTCAGAATTCGCTGATGGAGCTTTACGGTCTGGCCAGTGTCATCGATGCCCATCTTTTCGGAGATGCGGCATCCTTCCGCGATCGGTTTGCTAGAGCGACCGACGAGGGAGAACGGAACTCCGATCTGCGGAGTCGTCTTCAGCCTGTTTGCATCAGGACATTGCGGAAGCAGGTGGTGGAATATATCCCCTTCACGCGGCGGGTTCCGATAACACAGGACTTCCTGCCGAGCGACGCGGAGCAGGAACTCTACGAGGCCATCTCTGAATACCTCCAGCGGGAAAACCTTTTCGCGCTTCCGGCAAGCCAACGGACACTGATTACGCTGGTTCTGCGTAAGCTCCTGGCGTCCTCGACCTTCGCCATTGCCGATACGCTGGAGCGACTGGCGACGCGCCTTGAATTGCTGTCCAACAACCAAGAGCGTCTGCTTGACGACAATGACATCGAGGGGATCGACGACCTTGAGGATGAATTGGAAGAAGAACAGGAGGAAACCGGAGAGACCTCCGCCGAACCTCCGCCTTCGTTCGATCCTGCAAAACTGAAGGCGGAGATTGCGGACTTGCGGCGCTTTGTCGAGCGGGCTAGACGTATCTATGCAAATGCCAAGGGCGACGCTCTTATCCCGGCCTTAAAGATCGCCTTTGAAAAGGCCCAAGCGCTGGGAGCTGAACGCAAAGCCGTCATCTTTACGGAATCTCGCCGTACACAGCAATACCTTTTTGATCTTCTCACGAGGAGCGGGTACGAGGGGCAGGTCGTGATGATGAACGGCTCGAATAGCGATCCGCAATCAAAGATCATCTATCAGGCGTGGCGCTCGCGCCACGGCGACGAGGAGGGGATGACGGGTTCCCGTGCGGTGAATATCAAAGCCGCCATCGTCGAGCACTTCCATGAGAGCGCCGTTATCTTTATCGCCACGGAGGCGGCCGCCGAAGGCGTGAATCTTCAGTTCTGTTCTTTGGTGGTCAACTACGACCTGCCTTGGAACCCACAACGTATCGAGCAGCGCATCGGCCGCTGCCACCGCTATGGACAGAAACATGACGTCGTGGTCGTGAACTTCCTCAATCGCCGGAACGAGGCGGACCAACGCGTCTTCGAAATATTGAGCGAAAAATTTCGTCTATTCGACGGCGTCTTTGGCGCAAGCGACGAAGTGCTCGGCGCGCTCGAATCCGGCGTAGACATCGAGCGCCGCATCGCCCTGGTGTACCAGACTTGTCGAAACAGGCAGGAGATCAAGACCGCCTTCGACAAACTGCAATCCGAACTGGATGAACAAATTCAGGCGCGCATGGCGCAGACTCGAGTGGTTCTGCTTGAGAACTTCGATGAGGACGTGAGCGCTCGGCTTCGTGTCCATCGGGATAAGACGTTGGAGAGCCTCGGCGAGCGGGAACGCTGGCTCTTGGAGCTCACGCGGACCGAACTTAACGGCCATGCCAAGTTCGAACCGGAGCGGCCGCGATTCCATTACGCGGGACCACACGCTCGCCAAGGCTGGTATCACTTCGACTGGAAGGAGGCCGAAAAAAACGGCGATATCTTTTATCGGCAGGATCACCCGCTTGCCGCCCATGTCATCCAGGAAGCGATTGCCCGCAACCTCCCATCCGCCTCGCTTCGGGTGGACTACGCGGGTCATAGACAAGTCGTCAGCATCCTGAAGCCGCTCTTAGGTCGTTCGGGGTGGCTTGAACTGTCCAAGCTGACCGTCGAGTCGTTCGACGCGGAGGAATTTCTAGTTTTTGCTGCACAAACCGATGACGGGATGACGTTGGACGACGAGACCTGCGGAAAACTCATGCTTCTGCCCGCCGTTATCGAGGGGGCGGTTGCCGGGCCTATCCTTGATCTATCGTCCATTCGGCAGGCCGAGGTGCAATCGCGGCTGAAACAGGTGGAAGAAAGGAACGGCCGGTTCTTCGACGAGGAGGTTCTCAAGCTGGACCGCTGGTCGGACGACCTCAAGCAGGGTTTGGAGCGCGAGATTAAGGAACTCGACCGCCAGATCCGCGAGGCGCGGAAAACGTCGGCACTCTCCGCTTTGCTTAGAGACAAACTGGAGGCTCAGAAGGCGCTGAAGTCATTGGAGGGCGAGCGCAACCGAAAACGGCGGGAGTTGTTCGACGCTCAGGATGCGATTGACGGCCGTCGTGACGAACTCATCGAACGCATCGAGGGCCAACTCCGGCAGCGACACGCCGTCAAGCCGGTATTTTGTTTCCGGTGGAGGCTGGCATGAACACGAATGCCCCGGCCAACTTGAAGAAAATATCCGCTCTTCTGCGTCAGGGCGAGGGCCCGGCACTGGAGTTCAAGCGTTCGACCGTAGTGGTCACGTTCAAGGTCAGAGCAGGCTCCACGGCTCGCGTTGAAATCTCTTTTGAATGCACCATCCTGGAAAAGCCCAACAGCCGGTTGCGGAAATACCGGCTGACCCTGGCGGGTGAACGCGCCCTGAAGGAGCGGTTCGGGGAGGAGAGATAAGTGTACCCAATAGGAGAACAATTATGACAGCCAACGCGACTGATAAAACACCGAACGACTTGCTTGCGGAAGAAGTGGCGGAGGCATTGGCGTCCGCTGGCCTTATACCGGAGAATCGTAAAGCCGATCTTCTCTCGAAACTGAAGGTTGGAGGGGTGAAGCAGGAGGACTGGGGGCTCTGGGTCGACATCGCGACTGCTCCCAGGAAGCCTATGGAGACAGATCATGTGTAAGCCAATCACCAAGATAGGATTGAACGGCTTCCGCGGTGCCACAACTGCATTTGAACTGGAGTTTGACCCGCAGAAGAGCATGACCATGTTGTTCGGCGAAAGCGGCTCGGGCAAGTCGACCATCCTCGATGCAGTAGATGTTGTATGTAACGGAACTGTCGGGTGCCTAGGGGACGTCAGTGTCGGACAGAGTGCTGGCAAGTATCTATGTACGATTGGTTCCTTGCCTGCAACATTGAGAGCGACGATCCATTCGGGAGGTGAAAGCTGGGTCGGTGCTCTGCGTAAAAACGCGATTGATGTGACTGGTCCGACAAACAAACCGTATGCCAAGATTCTGCGCCGCAGCAAAATTCTTGAGCTTATCCTTGCCCAGCCGAATGAAAGGTATAAAGCACTTCGGCACTTCATAGACATAGGCATTGTCGAGCAATCTGAAGGAGCCCTTGAGCAGAAAATCAACGATACCAACAGTGGCATAAACGAGCAGATTGCTGCCAAGGACAGAATGTCGACCCAGTTGAATAACTTCTGGGAAGCTGAGCATCGTCCAGGTCCCGGCGAGACCGCCATGGCTTGGGCGCAGAACAAAGTGGAGACGGGAATCGCACAACTGAACACCCACCTAGAAAGGCTCAAAGCAGTAGTCGCGGTCATTGATGAAGCGGTCACAGCGAAGACGCAGTACATGTCCAGAGTCTCCGAGGTGGCTACCCTTGGGGGTGAGTTGGCACATGCTAACGAAGCGATAGCAACGGCACCAAGCGTCAATGCAGCCACCGCAGTGAAGCTCCTCGAGTCTCTCGAGAAGGCAAAGGCTTACATCGAAGCCGAGGCCGGCCTCGACAAGTGCCCGACCTGCCAACGCCCGATTGGACGGGACGAACTTCTCGATATAGTGAGCCGGGAGTTCTCTCAGCTTTCCGTGTTGAAAGATCTCTCTGATAAGCGTAAGAGCATTCAGAAGAAACTCGACATCGCTTCTGCGCTTCTGACCGAGGCCAATGATACTTTAGTGTCGGCCTCACAAGCTGCCCATGGTGCGGTTGTCGCCGAGGATATGCCTGAGGTGACCGCGCTAGACGTCCGTTGGCCCGACTGGACTGCACCAGAGCAGGATATGCCGTCCCTCGTGGGCATTTGTGAGTGCCTGGACGGCATTCGGCTGACTCTGGAGGAAAAAAGGAACGCTGCCCAGCGCGATGTTAATCAGTTCAACTCCATTAGCGAATGGTGGAGGGGCATCAATGGAGCCAACCACAAGGTCGCTGAGTTGGACCGCATCCGACAAGGACTCAATCGGGCCTATGACATTGTCCATAATAAGCGCGTGACTTTTGTTCAAGGCATTCTTGACTCGATTGCTCAGGAAGCCAATAGACTTTTCCAGGCGATTCATCCTGGGGAGGCCATCGGGCTGGAGCGTCTGAAAATAGAGGAAGAGCGACGGGGATCGGTAAGCCAATCCGGCGTTTTCCATGGGTACATTGATATTCCACCTCAAGCCGTCTTCAGTGAATCCCACATGGACACGTTGGGGTTTTGTGTTTGGCTGGCCCTGGCTAAGCGCGAGTCGCCTGGACACACGGTTCTGCTCGTTGACGACATCTTCTCTTCGGTCGATGCCCCTCACCTCGGGCGGATTATCGATCTCCTCAGCAGCGAGGCACAGAACTTCCTGCAGGTGATCGTGGCCACACATTACCGCCTATGGTGGGATCGCTGCCAAAATGCACAAGGAATTCAACGTATACACCTCGGTCAGTGGAACTTTGGCCACGGGATCGCCGCCCAGAACATGCCGCTTGTGACAGATCAGTTAAGGAAGGCTATCGCCAACCCGGTCTTGGATCGCCAGGCAGTATCGTCTAAAGCCGGCATTTTGCTGGAAAGTATCCTGGATGAGCTTACCATGCTGTACGAGTGCTCGTTACCTCGAAACGAGCTAAACCAATACACGCTCGGGGCTTTGTTGAATGGTTGTGTAAGGCTCTTCACGAAGCACAACCTCTCCGTACTGTTGAATAGCAATTGGAATACTGCTGGCCAGCCTGAGAATTGGCAGGCAAGCACCGCCAAGACCACTTTCGATCGCGTGAACGCGATGCTGTTCATCCGCAACCAGGTAGGATGTCACTTCAGCCCGCCAGGCATGGAGATACCCGACAACGACGTGCGTGAATTCGGGAAGGCCACGATTGACCTATTTGAGGCCTTGACCTGTCCGAATTGCGGATGTCTTGCGTCAAAGGTCAATACCGGCGGCACGGCCTTGAGGTGTTCATGTAGTAAGCAGACCGTTCAGATGACGCCGGTGGCTCTAACATAACCCGCGAGGAAGCAGGTTGACATGGCCAAAAACAAGACGAAACTGGAGCTGACCTGGATCGGCAAGGAGAACCGGCCCCGGCTGAAGCCACCGATCCTGGTCGAGGTCCCGGCCCACTGCCACCTTGCCCGGACCCGCGTTAAGGAGTCCGTACGATGAAACAGGCATTCCTAGACCCAGCCCGGCGGTGTTGTGACAACGGTCGCCGTTTACTCAACGAGGCTGAGCTTCTCGAATTCGAGCGACCGCCGGCAACTCGCTACTATCTTTCCATCATCGCCCAAGAGGAATACGCTAAGGCGTTCCTGTTGTACTTGGTCTCGATTGATGCGATATCTTGGACTCCCCTTATATTAAGGGCAACACGTAACCATCAATCCAAGCAGCTTGTGGGTATCGTCCTTGACTATATATCGCCGGACACAGCCGAGTTCCTCCGCAGGATAGACACCTGGATGCGAGAGAAAAAGGGGCTCGATCTGCCTGCCAGCGTCGTAGACGCCATGAACATTTTCCGCCACGAGAAAATCAGAAGATGGGAATCGAACACGTGGGTTTGGGCAGAGGATCCTAATTATGATAAGACGGCTGTCAGTGTCGCAGAAGGAAAGCGAGACATGGAGAAACAGCGGGCTCTCTATGTGGAGCTCACAAAGATCGGAGAGGTCAGCGCAACTCCTGAGCAAGTTACAGAACAGCAAGCAGATGATGAGTATGAGCGCGGTCGGCGCTTCGATTCGTGCGTCTGCGGCCTGGTGTGCGGTGAGGCGACTGGGGCATGGAATTACGAACGTGTGGAACACTGCTTCAAGTTACTGTTCTCGGAAGCAAGTGCCTTCCTTGAATCGAGACCGTCATGAGCAAGTTGAACAGATTGGAGCTCACCTGGATCGGCAAGGAGAATCGGCCGAAGTTGGAGCCGCGCATTCTTATCGAAGACCCGGAGAAGTCCTACCACGCGTCGTTCCGTACCGGAAAGAACGACATCTTCGATAACCGGGTCATCTTCGGAGACAACCTCCTCGCCCTCAAGGCGCTGGAGCAGGAATACGCGGGGAAGGTGAAGTGCATTTACATCGATCCGCCCTACAATACTGGGTCGGCGTTCGCGCATTATGATGATGGTGTCGAACACTCCCTTTGGCTTTCTTTGATGCGTGACAGATTGGAAATTCTGCGGTCGCTGGTGGCTGAGGAAGGTGCGATCTGGATTAACCTCGATGACAACGAGGCACATTACTGTAAAGTGTTGCTTGATGAAACATTTGGGCGTCCGAACTTCGTGGCGAATGTGCTCTGGCAGAAACGCACGTCTCCAGACATGCGCGCATGGCTCGGTGCCGGGCACGACCATATTTTGGTGTATGCGAGGAACATCGCAAAGATGAAGCTAAACAAATTGCTGAAGACGCCAGAACAAGTCGCCCAGTTCAAGAATCCCGATAACGATCCGCGCGGTCCGTGGGTGTCCTCGGACTACACAGCGCAAGGATTCAGACCGAATCAAATGTACAAGATCAAGACACCCGGTGGTAAGGTCTACTCGCCGCCGAAGGGCGTGTGCTGGAAGAATGTTGAGGAAGTGTTCCTGGAACTTGTCGCCGACAACCGGATTTGGTTTGGCAAAGCCGGCAACGGCATGCCACGGCGCAAGACATTCTTATCCGAATCAGAGGGCAATCAGTCCTGGACGTGGTGGCCAAACGATGAAGTGGGCCATACGCAGGAAGCTAAGAAGGAGAGCATCGCGCTGTTTGGCGAAGACGATGTGTTTGATACACCAAAGCCGGAACGGCTTCTGCATCGCGTCATCTCTCTCGCCACCAACCCTGGCGACCTTGTTCTCGACTCCTTCGCTGGTAGCGGCACAACGGGCGCGGTAGCGCATAAGATGGGCCGCCGGTGGATCATGGTCGAACTCGGCGAGCATTGTCATACGCACATCATCCCGCGCCTGAAAAAGGTGATTGATGGCGAGGATAAGGGCGGCATCACCGAGTCCGTGGGCTGGAAAGGCGGCGGCGGATTCCGCTACTATCGTCTTGCGCCTTCGTTATTGAAGAAGGACGAGTTCGGCAACTGGATTATCAGCAAGCAGTACAATCCGGCCATGCTGGCCGAGGCGATGTGCAAGCTGGAAGGCTTTACCTACGCCCCCAGCGACACGGCCTACTGGAAACATGGGCACTCGACGGAGACGGATTTTATCTACGTGACCACACAGACGCTCACCCGCGAGCAGTTACAAAAACTCACGGACGAGGTCGGCGAGGGCCGCAGCCTCCTCATCATGTGCGGCGCTTTTCGGATCAAGAACCTCGACGAGTTCCCGAACTTGACGGTGAAGAAGATTCCGAAGGCAGTCCTCAACCGCTGTGAATGGGGAAAGGATGACTACAGTTTGGAGATCAAGAACCTGCCGGTGCGGGAGGAACCGCTGATTGGGCAGGTGGAGACGGATGCGGAGAGGCGGATGAAGGGCAGGACTAAGGCGGAGCGACGGGCACAGGCGGCCGGCCAGCCCTCGCTTTTTGACCCTCCGCCGCAGGAGAAGAAACCATGAAGCGAAAAACGGGCATATCGAGGCCGTCGTCGCCAGTGTATGAACGTATCCGGAAGATACTGGATTCCGCGAGAAGCACTGTGGCCCGTTCGGTAAATACGACGCAGGTGGTCGCGAACTGGCTGATCGGGCGGGAGATCGTGGAAGAGGAGCAGAAAGGCCGAGCGAGGGCCGAATACGGCAAGCGGCTGATCGAGAACCTATCGAAGCGTTTGGTGAAGGACTATGGCCGTGGTTTCGCCGTCCGCAATCTGGAGACCTTCAGGGCGTTCTATCTGGGATACCCAGAACTTGTGATTCCGCACGCAGTGCGTGCGGAATCGGCGGATCATCGCTCGCGAGGGATTCTCCACGCAGTGCGTGGAGAATGGAACGATATGGTCTCAATGCCCTTGGCGGTCATCCCGCACGCGGTGAGTGCGAAATCCTGGAAGCCGGGCTGGCTTCATCCGAACTTGTCTTGGACGCTGTCCGGCCCGACAAAGACGGGAGGCGCAAAATGAATAGGCACATCAACATCATCGCCAACCGCCTGAGCCTCCGGCCGCCCCAGCGCGACTCGCTGGAGATTCTCGCACGGCTCTGCGACATCGTGCCGCTGGAGAAGAACACCGACGTGGCCCAGGCGCTCAAGGCCGTTCAGGCCGAATATGCCACGGTCACGGACTTCGAGCGGGACTTCCCCTCGCTCTGCTTCGCCCTGGCGACGGGCGTAGGCAAGACCCGGCTCATGGGGGCGTTCATCGCCTACCTTTTCAAGGCCGAGGGCATCCGGCACTTCTTCGTCCTCGCACCGAACCTGACCATTTACAACAAGCTCATCGCCGATTTCACGCCAAATACGCCGAAATACGTCTTCCAGGGCATCGCCGAATTCGCGGTCGAGCCGCCGGAGATCATAACCGGCGACAACTACGAGAGCGGCCGGGGAGTTCGGAGCGGCCGGCTCTTCGAATCGAACGTCCACATCAATATCTTCAACATCTCGAAGATCACGAGCACGGAAACGCCCAAGGGAGCCGAGAAGACCAACGTTCCCCGCTTCCGGCGGCTTCAGGAGTATATCGGCCAGAGCTACTTCGACTACCTCTCGAAGCTGGACGACCTCGTGCTTCTCATGGACGAGTCGCACCGCTACAGGGCGTCGGCGGGCATGAAGGCCATCGGCGAGTTGAAGCCCGTCTTGGGCCTGGAACTCACGGCTACTCCGCATGTGGAACGCGGCGGCGGGACGCAGGTGTTCCAGAACGTCATCTACGCTTACCCGCTATCGAGCGCCATGGCGGATGGGTTCGTCAAGGAACCCGCCGTGGCCACCCGCGAGAACTTCAATCCGAAGAATTACGATGACGTCGGGCTGGAACGGCTGAAACTGGAAGACGGCGTGCGCATCCATGAAAGCACGAAGGTGGAACTGGAGGTTTACGCCCGCGAGAACGGCAAGCCCATCGTAAAACCCTTCATGCTGGCGATCGCCCGGGACACCGGGCATGCCGACGCGCTCATGAAAGCTATCGAGGATGAGGCGTTTTTCGAGGGCCGATATAAGGGCAAGGTCATTCAGGTTCACTCCAAACAGAGCGGCGAGGAGAGGGACGAGACCGTCGAGCAACTTATCAACGTTGAGAAGCCGGACAACCCGACGGAGATCGTCATCCACGTGAACATGCTCAAGGAAGGCTGGGACGTTACGAACCTGTACACCATTGTCCCCCTCCGGGCCGCGAACTCAAAGACGCTGGTGGAGCAGTCCATCGGTCGGGGTTTGCGCCTGCCCTACGGGAAACGCACCGGTATGAGTGCGGTGGATCGGCTGACCATTGTCTCCCACGATAAATTCCAGGAGATCGTGGACTATGCCAACAGCCCCGACTCCGTCATCCGGGGCGGCCTGAAGGTCGTATATGTTACCGACGAACGGTCCAAGGTCGTGGTGGCTGAGCCGGAGATCATTCACCGGATTCAGCCTTTGGCCGTAGCGGAGGGTGAGAGTGAGTACAGGGTTGAGCAGCCCAAATTGTTGTTCGAGAACCCCAAGGAGCAGGAAGCGGCCAAGGCGACGCTCGAAGTCATCCGCAGGGAGTTCGAGCGCCTGCCGCGTTCCGCCGATCTGACAAAACCGGAAATCCAGAAGCAGATCGTCGAAAAGGTCAAGGAGATCATTTCGCCGGCGCAGCAGGAATTGGCAGGGATCGCGGAAGCCGTGAACGTGGCCGAGGTCGTGGCCAAGACCATCACGCTGCGGAACGCGCTTTCGATCGACATCCCCCGCATTACGGTCCAGCCCGTGGGCGATGTGGTCCGCGGATATCGGGAGTTCAATCTCAATCTCGCCGGCGTTCGCCTCCAGCCGGTGGACAACGAAATTCTCATCCAGGAACTGCACCGACGGGAACAATATCGGCTTATGAGCGGCACGGGCATCGTCCCGGAGGAGAAGCTCGAGGACTATCTCGTGCGCGGCCTCATTGATTTCAACGACATCTGCTATGACGACCACGCGGTGCTGCTCTACAAGCTGGCCGGGCAGGCCGTGGCGCATCTCCGGTCCTACCTCAAGAACGAGGACGAGGTGCTGAACGTTCTTCAATACCACCAGCAGGCGTTGGTCAATCTGATCCATGCCCAGATGCAGGAACACTTTGAGGAGAAGGCGGAGGCTTACGAAGCGCATGTGAGCAAGGGTATCACGACGATGCGCCCCAACAACTACTCGGCTCCTGCCGGGGAAGCCGAGCGGGACTTCCGCGCACCCGTCGCCGACAAGCAGGACATCCGCAAGATGCTCTTTGCCGGATTCGGGAAGTGCCTCTACCGGGTCCAAAAGTTCGACTCGGACTCGGAGCGACGGTTCGCCATGGTTCTGGAGAACGACAAGGAAGTGCTGAAGTGGTTCAAGCCCGCCAAGGGCGACTTCCGGATTTACTACGCGAGCGAGGCGTCCTACGAGCCGGACTTCGTGGTCGAGACGAAGACTGTGAAGTTTCTCTGCGAACCGAAAGCTGCAAGCGAGATGAACGACGCGGATGTGCTGGCCAAGGCCAAAGCTGCGGCGGAATGGTGCTCCCTTGCCACCGCGCATGAGAAGCCGCACGGAGGAAAGCCGTGGACGTATCTGCTCATTCCGCATGACGTGATTACGGATAACAAGACGCTTCAGGGGCTGGCCGCTTCATACTCTCCAAGATCGTAAACGCCAAGCACGAAAAAATCTGGAAGCCGGCTAACAACCGGCCGGTTCCCGCAACCTGAAAAGCCAACTCCCTCGTGGAGATCTCCCATGGTTAGATTTATATATGGCTTGACAGGTTCTCCGCGTTCCAAAAAACCAGCTCCGCACGAACGAGAAGGTCGATATAGTCCTCGACCCATTTCAGCGGAATGGGCTGAAACTCGGCGCTTACGGCGTTTCGGATATCAATCAGACTATTTTTGCCGTCGATGAAGTTCAGGATTTCGTAGGGGATGAGCCTGTTTTCCCGGAAAAGGGGCAGGTTGAAGGCGCTGTCCGGGGCTCCCGTTTTTTCCCTGAGGAATCCCGTTCCGGCGGGACCGATCCACTCTCTGTTTCGGCGCGGGATAATCCCGGCGGCCCGTATTTCATCTTCGGATGGGGACATGTCCTGCGGCGTCACGGCGATGATTTGACAGGTGAAAAGGTAATGATCCTTCAATCGCTCCCGGGTCCCGGCTTTTTCCCGGCTCAACGTTTCCGCAAGTTGATCGATATAGCCGGCCGGGTTTCCTTCCCGCCTGGAATAATCTTTGAGCGTCAGCAGAGAGGCGGTTTCCCGCTTGTAGGCTTGGTCGATGAAATTGAGAGCCTCTTTGTAAGCGTCGTGAAGATCCTCTTTCCCGGCCCGATTGATCCAGGCTAAGCCGCGCTTCAGTTCCAGGGCGATCCGGGATCGGGACACGGCCGAGATTTCTCCGGCCAGGCGCCGGGCTTTATGGGGGCAGTCGTCCATAAGAAAAACAACAGCGGCCGCGGCCAGCACGCCGGATCGTTTCAATTGGGTGGGATCGCAGATTTCGGGCTGATCTCCGCTGGCGTGATAATAGCGGTCCGGCCAGGCGTTGAAAAAGGGCATGGGGACGGCGATCAGGCCGTCATTGAAAATGTGCTGATCGCTTCCGCCCGTGTATCCCATGACTCTCGATCGGAAGGCATCCCGGCTTCCGGTCAGCGAAAGGACGGGAAAGCGGGACTCCGTGCCCAGGGATTCCATGTTGTTTGCCGTTACGAATTCGACCAGGTTGATGAGAAGGTCGTTGATGTAATGAGGCCGGGAATGAGGTGTGAGATGAAGGAAAAATGTGGAGTTATTGTCGTTCAGATACTGTCCGACCATGTCGAGGTTGATTCCGGCAACGGTTCTTTCGATGATGTCGGGGTGTTTGACGGCGAAGGCGATGCTGCCGCTGAATTCCGGAACCCAGAGAAAACGAAGGGTTCTTTTCGGCCTCTTGATTTTGCCGTCCTCAATGAGCCGGACGAGGGCCCGGCCGATCTCCAGGAGGCAGGCGCTTCCGCTGGCATTGTCGTTGGCCCCGGGTTTGTAATGGCAGAGGTGGGCCGTGAGAAGGATTTCCTCGCCGGCAAGCTCCGTTCCGGGAATCACGGCGACGACATTTTCGTAATGCCCGGGCCCGATTTCGGTCTCAACGACGGCCCGGACAAAGATCTTTTCGCCGCGAAGCAGGCGGTCGCGCAGTTCTTCGCCCCGCCGCCGGGACAGGCCGAATCCGAACGCCGGTGTTTCGTCGCGGATTCTCGTCGTGCTGACGGCGTCGGGCTCGTCATGGGCGAAGCGCTGGTTGATCACGACGACGCCCAAGGCGCCGTAGCCATCCACGGCCAGGGATGTGACGGAACCCATCGGGCCGGTCGCCAGAACGACATTTCCTTTGACGCTGCGATTTTCATAATCCGAGCGGGAGGTCCCGGCTCCGACAAAGATCAGTTCCCCCTCCACATCGCAGCTCCGGCTCATGATGGCCAGGGATACGGGAATGTCATGGAAGCTTGTCAGCTTTTCTTCCTTCGGCCGCGTGATCCAAAGTTCGGCGAACCGGACGTCCCAGGCCGGACTCGACCGGGTCATCGAATAAGAGATGTCTCCGTCCGCCGGATATCTTTCGATTCGGACGTCGCTGAGACCCGACTTTTTCGCCTGTTCCGCCACCCATTCTGCGGCCTGAAGATAGTCCCGGCCCGGCTGCAGCCTGTGGAAATGGGCCATGTGTCTGATGGCATCCAGAGTCCGCTCGCCCGAGATTTCGTTGTTCAGGGCCCGGAGGTCTTTTTCCGATAGGACGGGGTCATGATTTCGGGCTTCGAGCTGAACCGTTAAGGCAATCAGAATGGAAATGGCAAGAGACAAGATTTTTGCTTTTTTCATCGCGACCTCCAAACGACATTCGGATAATTCCTCCCTGCTTGTATCACAGGCTATCGGGGAGTTCAATGTGTTCGGCGGAGGATCTCCACGGCTTTGGCCGGGACAGGGTCGGCGCCGGCGACGACGTCGGCCTTCGTCCGCCGCACCTCAAGATCGGGACGGATCCCGACGCCGACGAAATCGGTCCCGTCCGGAAAGAAGTCCCACTTCGTGCAGATGCCGGCGGATGTTCCGTACAATATGATGCGCAGCGGCTGCCCGGTCGAACCGCCCGTCGGTTCGCCGTTCACTTCGATCAACTCCATTCCCGGAAGGATTCCTGTGGCCTGCATCTCGGGTGTCATTCCCACGCCGGTGACGACCGGACGGCCCTCAATAGGTTCGATGTTCAAAAGCGGCCTGTCATAAGAATGGATCCCGCCAACCCACGTGTGACCGTCCCGCAGAAGGGCGATGCAATCCTGCAGGACGCGGATATATTCCTCCTGTGTCCGGGCCGCCTCGATGCGGGGAAGGTAAAGATCCAGGACCCGTTCCCAATCCAGTTCCGGGCGGCTGTCCAGGAACACAAAGTTGGCTTTGACTTCACTCCAGAGCCGGACGAAAGAAGTCGTTCTCATCCGCCGGACCTCGTCCTCGTTGGGAACCGCCGGCGGGATCCAGGTGACCGCATGGGGATCGGCCAGGGCCCGGGCGGTTGCATTCATCAACAGGGTCAGCGAATCGATGGCCTCGTCGATAAATGCCAGTTCCTTCGGCGTATTGTCCCCGTCATCGGGATGCAGGATCTCGAAAGGAATATCCACACCGAAATTGAACAGTCGTGTTCCGTTCCGGACGACGGCCGCCACGGCATTCCGGCCGGATGAGCTTCGAATCGTGAAGAAGCGGAAGGAGTCGGGCCACGTGGCGCTGCTGTGCCATTGCCCTCTCCGGCTCATCAGCTCCCGGCAGGCGGCCTCGCTTTCGAATTCGAGGAGGTCGATCCAGGTGCTGACGCCCGTCGTTTCAAAATGTTTCCAGGCAACATGTTCCTCGACTGGAACCGTCTTGCCTCCGATGCGGATTTCCTGTCCGGGGGTTGTCTCTTCAACCGGAAACCCGGCGGTGCTCAGCTCTTCGGGCAGGCGGAGTGCGGCCGAATCCAGATCGCCGTCCAGCGGTCCCTCCTGAAGGAATTCGATCATGGGAAGCGGCTGATCGACGATTTTCCGGAAATTGTCCATATAGGTTGGGGCGGTCGGTTCCGGGTCAGGAACACCCGGTTTGCAGAGAACCGTCATCGCGCTCAAAATTAAAACCACCGTGATCAGGCGTGTTCGGGTCATTGTTTCAGCCTTTCGATTCCGAAATTTCTCTCGAGAGAGATTCGAAAGTGTAGACGCCGATCCGCCCATAGGGTTGCCTCGAAAACCAAGATCCCGCAATGCCGCCTGTCTTGACAACACAGCCAAGGGGCGCTAGATTTGTGATCGAAGATAAGCATGGACACGATGGAAAAAAAACGCGGCCATTATCTCGGAACTGAAATCGACGGGAAGTGGTGGCGGCGCTATGCCAAGGACGGGCTCCTGGCGCGGGGAATCGGCGAGTTCGGGATGGATGAATCTTTCATGATTGCGTTTCGCGATGTGCTCGATGTCAAGGTGGGCAAGTGGCATTCCGGCAAGTGGGCCGGGGGCCAACCGGTCGTCAAGATCATATGGAAGAAAGCGGACCGGAAACGCTGGTTCAGCAGATCCGGCATCACATGCAGCAGGCTACGGACGGCGCCCGAATGACCCCTGCCGCCGAGGTTTGAGGTTCGTTTTCTTGACAACTGAACCCGCGGCGGCATAATTGTTTTTTCGCTGCATATCGGCTTCCAAGACGAATAAGAGAGGGTCTCTGCCGGATAACGAGGAGATAAAATGAGCAAGATCGAGATCGACGAACGGATTGTCACGAAGGCGATCGTCGAGCGGTACTTCCGCAAGCTGATGGACCATCTTCAGGTGGACGTGGCCATCGTCGGCGGCGGACCGGCGGGTCTTGTGGCGGGGAGCTGCCTGGCCCGCGCGGGACGAAAGGTCGCCTTGTACGAGCGCAAGCTGAGTGTGGGCGGCGGCATGTGGGGAGGAGGCATGATGTTCAACGAAATCGTCGTTCAGGATGCCGCATTGCCCGTCCTCGATGAGTTCGGGATCCGGCACCAACGGTACGAAACGGGGTATCACACGGCCGATTCCGTGGAGGCCGTATCCACCCTGACTTCGAAAGCGGTGCAATCCGGCGTTGCGATTTTCAATTGCACAAGCGTCGAGGATGTGCTGATGCGGCCGGACAGGGTGATCGGCATCGTGATGAACTGGTCGGCGGTCGAAATCGCCGGCCTGCATGTCGATCCGCTCGCGGTGCGCGCGTCCTTCGTGGTTGACGCCACCGGGCATGCGACGGAAGTCGTCAAAGTCGTGCAGAAGAAGATTCCCGGAAAACTCTCCACCCCCAGCGGCATGATCGAGGGC
This sequence comes from Acidobacteriota bacterium, assembly GCA_033549365.1. NCBI lineage: Bacteria > Pseudomonadati > Acidobacteriota > Acidobacteriota bacterium. The sequence continues at coordinate 78,466 of JAWSUF010000012.1, read as the reverse complement.
GAGAAGTCGATGTGGGCCGAAAGAGCGGAGACCTTGACGCTGGAGAACACGCGGGAGATTTTTCCGGGCCTGTACGTTGCCGGAATGTCGGCCAACGCGGCGTTCGGCGGACCGCGCATGGGCGCGATATTCGGCGGCATGCTGCTGTCCGGGAAAAAAGTCGCCGAGACGCTCATTCGCCAGACACCATGGGTCCCGGAGGCATAATTTTGTTGTCCGGGCATGAAACGGCAGATCGGACAAAAGGAGGCGCATCATGGAGCTCGAAGGAATTCGACATCATGACGCCGTGACCATTCAAGAAGGCGATGCCCTTCTTGTGGTCGACATGCAAAACGATTTCATGCCCGGCGGCGCACTGGCCGTCGAAAAAGGGGATGCCTTTGTGGATCAAGTCAATGAGTTGATGGCGGTATTCAAAGAAGCCGACCTTCCCATTGTCTTCACCCAGGACTGGCATCCTCCGGATCATCTCAGCTTCGCGAGCCGGCACCCGGGAAAGAATCCGTTCGATCCCTTTGAGGCACCCGGAATCGGCCCCGTCTTATGGCCCGATCACACGGTCCAGGGCACCTTCGGCGCCGAATTCCATCCCCGCCTGGATGCCCGGTTTGCGGAGGCCGTCATCCGGAAAGGCTTCCATCCATCGATCGACAGTTATTCCGGAATTTTGGAGAACGATCGCGCGACGGAAACCGGCCTGGACGGCTATCTGCGCGGCAGAAATGTGAAACGGGTTTTCATCTGTGGTCTTGCGGCGGATTATTGTGTCTATTTCACGGCCGTGGATGCCGCCGCGAAAGGATACGAGGTGTTCTATCTCAGCGATTTGACCTATCCTGTTGGATCACCGCCCGACAGCGTCCAAAAGGCCGTTGACGACATGCTTCGGAAGGGTGTGCGGTTTATCAAACATGCGAGCCTACGCGAGCGGATGCGGTGATGGCAGCAAAATTGTTCGAATTCACGGCCTCATATGTCGATCAGTATGAACTGACGATGGGGCAGGGCTATTTTCTGGCCGGGCGAAAAGACGAATCCGCCGTGTTCGACTACTTTTTCCGAAAAAATCCCTTTCAGGGGGGATACACCGTTTTTGCAGGCCTGGCGGATCTGCTGGGGGTTCTTGAGGACTTCCGCTTTGATGAAAAGGACCTGAATTATTTAAAAAGCCAATCGTTTCATCCTGAATATCTGGACCATTTGAAACATTTCAAATTCACCGGCACGATGGCCGCACCCAAGGAAGGGGATGTGGTGTTCCCGACGCGTCCCGTCCTGAGAATCGAAGGGAATCTGATCGAAACCCAACTCATCGAAACGGTTCTCCTTAACATCATCAATTTTCAGTCTCTGATCGCCACCAAGGCCGCCCGAATGCGCCTTGTGGCCGGAGAACGAACCCTGATCGATTTCGGATTGCGACGGGCCCAGGGATTGGGGGGCATCTATTCCAGCCGGGCCGCCGTTATCGGCGGATTCGATGCGACCAGCAATGTTCGAGCGGCGCGGGAATACGATATCCAACCGTCCGGAACGATGGCCCATTCCTATGTGCAGAGTCACGACAGTGAAATCGAGGCCTTCCGCAACTTTGCCGCCGCCCGTCCGGAGGATTGTGTGCTGCTTGTGGACACCTACAACACGCTGAAAAGCGGAGTGCCTCATGCGATCGCCGTGGCGAAGGAAATGGAAAAGACGGGACATCGCCTGAAAGGCATCCGCCTGGACAGCGGGGATCTGGCCTACCTGGCCCGGAAAAGCCGCGCCATGCTGGATGAGGCGGGGTTGCCCTACGTTAAAATCGCCGCCTCCAACCAGCTCGATGAGTACGTTATCAAGAGCTTATTGGATCAGGGGGCGCCCATCGATGTCTTCGGCGTGGGGACCAGCCTCGTCACCGGGCAGCCGGATGCGGCGCTCGACGGCGTCTATAAGCTGGCCCGAACCGATGGTCAACCGGTGATCAAGCTTTCGGAAAACGTGTCCAAGATCACTCTGCCCGGCAGAAAACAGGTCTGGCGCGCCATGGATAAAAAGGAATCCTTCCTGGGCGCGGACGTTGTCGGGCTTGAGGATGAAACGCACATTGCCGAGATGCACCACCCGTTCGTTCCCCATCAATCCTTTGCCGTTGAACCGTATGAACTTCAACCGCTCCTTCATCCGGTGATGGTTGGGGGCAACATCGTATCCGATCCGCCGTCTCTGAAACAAACGGCGAAATATGCCCGGGAGCGTCTGGAGAGACTTCCCGCCGAATACAAGCGTTTCGAGAATCCCCACATCTATAAAGTGGGAATCAGCCGCCGGCTCAAAACGCTGAGGGATCGCTTAATCACCAAACATCAAGAATAATCCGGGTCGTCCCCGGAAAGCTTCTCCCTCTCCAGCACACCGGTCAGGCAGCCGATCGCCCCGGCCGCCTTGCCCAGCTCATCTACCGCAACGGTGTGCGTCCTGATGCCGAGCTTTTCAAAAAAGGCACGCGTGTGCGGATTGCCCGCAGGCATAACGATCTCTTTCGGCCTGATCGTCACCACGTTCATGGCAAAGCCGTTCATCGCCTCGGACGTATCCGGGATGAATTCCACGCGGATCCGCGCTCTTTGCAGGGTTTCGAGCCCGGCCTCCGGAAAACGTCCCGGCCATGCGATGGCCAGGTGCCGATCCACGATGCGCAACAAACCCATAAGATGCATGGCGTGCGGGGGTAAATCGATTGTGATCGCTCTCACCCCCATCTCGTCGAGCACGGCGGCAACCTGCGTCGCGCCCTGCGCGTTGGTTCGCAACCCCCTGCCGATCATCACCTCGCGCTCGTTGAGCCACATGGCATCGGCCCCCTCGAACGTGGCCGCGCCGCTGATGCTGCGCACCAAGGGAATGCCCATCGCCGCCAGTTTACGGGCGGCATGCCGCTCTTCGCCTGCCCGCACCTCGGATGCCGGCCGTGCCAGGATCATTCCCTGGGGCGTGGCAAAGAACAGGTCCGCCATGAACATCTGATTGGGAAACGAGGTCTCCGGCGCGTCAAGGTCATGGACCGCAACTCCCAAACGCCGGTAGGTGTCCGCCAGCGCGTCATGCTGGTTCTGAGCGCGGAGGACGTCCAGCGGTGCGAGCATCTGGACGGCGTCAGGATCGGTGAAAGCCTGAAGCTCGAGGCCCGGCCGGTGCAGCAGCACGCTCTTCAGCGGCGCCCATTCGGTGGTGATACCGCAGGCCGCCCAAATGGATCCCAGCTCCTGCTGCAGACTCATGTTCCGCGGCCGCCAACCCCGGCCGCCGAATGCCGCCCGGAGATCTTTCCGAATCTTTTTTTTCATAATTTTCTCCTCATGCCATGCAGCCGATTTCGGGCGGGTAATGTGATTGACATTATATACCAACTTGCCGTCATAACCTCTTTGAAAGAAGATCAGGGAGGAGGCGGCATATATCCGTGGACGTTCCTTGACAATCTAACCAGTAGCGACATAATTTGTTCTTGTAACAAACCGGAGGTGCCTCCCGGCTTGCCGCCAGGAAGGCGTTCGAATAAGGTCGTCGGCAAGGTGAAAAGACAATGATTCTCAGGCTCAGCGCAAAACTCTCGAAAAAAATCGGTGTGACACCCACAGAGTCGCTTCCCATGCCCGATAATCCGTTCCTGGACTGGTCCGGCCAGGTGTTCCGAGCTAATCGTGTGGAATATATCATTGTCACGAACACAGCTTCGTTGTTTTCTCTCCTGTTCATTGGTCGAGGCGTCACGACTCCGGAAAAGTACGAGGAAGCCCTGGTGAGGGAATTTGGCGGGTACTTGGCAAGGTGTGATGAAATTTCTGTCTATTCAAAATATCTGGCCTCCTATAAAAAGAATGCGACATACTCTAAAGCGTTGAACCAATCCGTCACGGGGTCGATAAATGACTTGATCTTCAGCGCAAGATTTGCCTTGGAACTCCGGGGAATGACAACCTGGGAAGCGTCTGATTATATCAATGAGATGCCGATGTCATTTTTGAAGATGAAATCTCCGGAGACGGCATTCCAAACGCTTAAAGTGTAATGTGAAAACTGATGAATGAAACGATGGTTTTATTAGGCAAGCTGTTCCAGTGTCCGGAAAAGAGGATCCCTAGTACTTGAGCAAAGCGGATATCATGAAAATAAAATGCATCTCAAGTCGATTATTCAAAATATTTGCCTAATGTGCGAAGATAAAAAAAGCTGGCGAATAGTGCCCGGTGATGTTGATATCGAGTCATTGCGTGAAGACAAGCCTTTTGCCGCTCTTCTCAACCTGGCAAGATCTCTAAATGCTCTTCGATTCTGCCAGTTTTCTTTCCTTGCTGTCACGGATCATGACATCCCATCCGCCAGGCGTCAACGTCTCAATGCATTTCTCTTCAATTGTGCGATTTTGTTTGAAGCCCTTGTCGTTGTCGACGGCCTTGGACGGTTTTTTCGCGATTATGATGCCTTCACGGGTTTCCGTGACATCTTGCGAGATCATCGTTTCCGCTGGTTCCGTGAGCGCATACTCAACCGAATTCGCAACAAGGTTGTTTTTCAATTTGATCCTGAAGTTGCTTCAGAAGTGCTGACCGATGACATTCTGAAAAACAGTTTATTTGTTGAAAGCCGAGGTCAAAAAGCAGGAGAAGCCTACTTTGACTTGGCTGATTCCATTGCTATGAAATATATCCTCGCTGATCCTCCCCTTCGTGAAAATAACGAGAATGAATGCATGAGAAAACTTTGCAAAGATGCGATTGATCTCACGGGTTTGCTTTTAGATGCCGGTGAAACTTTAATAGCCGATTATTTGGAGCGAAGTGGCTGGCAATTGGAAACGACCGATCAAGAGATGGATAGTGCCGGAGACGAAGATTAAGTAAAATACACCCATGATAAGAAACGTAAAAATATTGCTGAGTTCCGGAACTCCGACAAGAGTTGCTTGATCTGACATCACGAACCCGGCCTTGCTGTGCTTCCTCCTGTTTTGCGGCCAAGGCGTTACAACTCCGGGATCCTTATTTTTTTCATTTTGTCCTTGAGGAAATGTTTGAGGTGTCATATTATTACATCAACAATAGGGATTGGATTGAGTGATGGTATTTGAATGGGACAAGGGCATTTTATGATCCTTTTTCGGCAACATTCCCCGACCCGGACCACTCCATTGGTGAAGATAGATTCATTGAGGACGCAGCCGATGATTTCATGGTTTCCGTTGGCCGAAGGTCTTCAACTCATGACCGGGCCTGTGCCGATATGGAATAATCGAAGGGGGCCAAGATGAGCATTAACGATCAAAACCGCGGTGCGTGCGTGTTCTGCGGGCGGGAATTTGCACGCGGGGGAATGACCCGACATTTGGCCAAGTGTGAGAAACGCGCGGAAGTGTGGTCAAAAATCAATGCCAAAGGGCAGGAAGGCGTTCTTTATCATCTGCAAGCTCAAGATGCCGACGACCGAACATATTGGCTGAACCTGGAAGTCGACGGATCCGCCAAGCTGGGCGATATCGACTTCTACCTCAGAGCCATCTGGTTGGAGTGTTGCGGGCATCTCAGCCGCTTTTCCATCGGAGGACTGTGGGGGAGGCAGATCCCGATGTCGAGGAGAATCCATCAAGTTTTTACCGAAGCCGCCGAAGTGATCCATGTCTACGATTTCGGGACGGAGTCCGTGACAAAAATCAAGCGTGTGGGAATCCGTCATGGAAAGCCGATCTCCAAGCACCCGATCGTATTGATGGCGCGTAATGCAGCGCCCGTATCGACTTGCCAGGAGTGCAAAAAAACCGCGACTCACTTTTGCGAGGAATGCCGGATCGAAGAGGACCTCCCGGGACTCCTGTGCGAGCGACATGCCGCCTCGCATCCGCATGAGGATTACGGGGAGCCGATTCGCATCGTGAATTCGCCCCGGCTCGGCATGTGCGGATACAGCGGTCCGGCAGAACCGCCGTACTGAATTTTCGGGACGAACGGCGAATGAAACCAAACAAAGTGTTTTGTAAAGAGAATGGGGAAAGATGCGACGAAGGCCGTCGTCCCTACCAGACCTGTTCGACGTGGAGTTCCCAGACATCATCGTCGGGGTTCTCACGAAGATAATAATAGCGGCCCTGATGGAAGCAGAAAAGGATGCCGTTGCTCAGCCGGCCCGTGAAGGGCAGGTCCATGCGCCGCAGCTCCCGCCCTTCCAAGTCGAACACGGCGAATTCCACCTTGTCCTTCCGGAAATGGTATGTCCTGGCAATGAACTTCCCGTCGACGACCTCGAAGTAATCAAGGCACGGCGTCCGGGCGGGAAAGAACAGCCGCTTCTCGTATTCCTCCCAGGAGATCCTCCCGCGCAGGCTCTCTTTGACGGGCTTGACGATGGCTTCCTTCAGCGCGGCCGTCATCCTTGCCGGCTCCAAGGGCAGGCGGATCTCCTTCTTTTGGACGCCGTTCCTGTCAAACACGGTGACGATGGAGTCCTGAGCCGCGTCGATCACATAGAGCTGATCGCCGACCACGCGGGGTGCGTAATAGTCGGACACAAGATTTGTCTTGTTCAAACCAGATGGAATCGTGCGAGTGCCGATCTCCTTGATCAGCTTGAGATCCCGGTCATAGAGGCGGATCGTCGTCGTTGTCCCCTTTTCGTCGAAATTGAGATCCCTGACCACGAAGCCGTCGCCCAACCGATAAGCCGCTCCCTTGAACATGCCGACCGTGATTGTGATCTCGCTGAGATACTCCCCGTCCAGGGAGAAACGGGCGAGCTTGCGGACTCCGGGGATCTCCAGGTGGTCCTTGAACGGGCGGACTCCGTAGATGAAGCCGAACTCGCCGGGGCCTTGACCCTCGCGCCCGAAAGTTTTGACGAAGGCGAGGTGTTTATCGTCGATCGTGAAGCTGTGGACGCTCACGGAATTCTCGACGACATACATCCGGCCATCCGCAATCGCGAGGAAAAAGGGGTTCATCACTTCCGGGAGTTTGGACACAAATTCCGGCCGAGCGGTTCCTGCGGAAAGAGCCAGGCCCGCCGCGACGGCCAAAAGAAGGAGTGGAAAACGCCTCCCGATTCTTTTCATCACCAGCCTCCTTTTGAGAGCGGCGGCTTCAAACGCGTCTCATGCCGGCACTCACAAAACAAGATTAGTCCGGCCGGAGACCCAGGTCAAGTGGAAGTGCAGGGAATGAACCCCGCCTTGACTTATTTCCTCCCCTTGCATTAGGTTAGGGAAGCCGATTCAAGGAGGCGTGCTTTGCCCGATAAAAAAAGAAAAACCGACGAACCGACGCCGAACATCCTTCACGGCCCGAGCCGCCTCACGGACTACGACATCCACCTCTTCAAGGAGGGCAATCACTTCCGCCTCCACGAAAAGCTCGGTTCGCGCCGCATGACGGTCGACGGCGTCGAAGGCGTTCACTTCGCCGTCTGGGCTCCGAACGCCGAGCACGTCTCGGTCATCGGGAACTTCAACGGGTGGAACCGTGCATTCCACCCGCTGGCCGCCCGCTGGGACGGCTCCGGCATCTGGGAAGGCTTCGTCCCCGGACTCGGCTCCGGCGGGCTTTACAAATATTTCATTGTCTCTCGCAACGGCGGTCGCGGCTTTGAGAAAGGCGACCCCTTCGCCTTCTTCTGGGAGCAGGCGCCGCGCACGGCTTCGATCGTCTGGGACCTGGACTATGACTGGGGCGACGGGGAATGGATGGCCTCCCGCGGCGCGCAAAACCATCACGGCGCCCCGATTTCGATCTATGAGGTTCACCTCGGCTCCTGGCGCCGAGTTCCCGATGAAAAATACCGGTCGCTCTCCTACCGCGAAATGGCGCCTGCACTTGCCGAACACGTCAAGGCGGCCGGCTTCACCCACGTCGAATTCCTCCCGCCGATGGAACATCCCTTCTTCGGTTCCTGGGGCTACCAGACTCTGGGCTATTTCGCGCCGACGTCCCGCTACGGCACGCCCCAGGATTTCATGTTCCTCATCGACCACCTCCACCGCGAAGGCATCGGCGTCATCCTCGACTGGGTCCCGTCCCATTTCCCCGAAGATCCCTACGGCCTGGCCGCTTTCGACGGCACGCATCTCTTCGAACACGCTGACCCGCGCGAGGGATTCCACCCCGACTGGAAGAGCCTGATCTTCAACACCGGCCGCAACGAGGTCCGCAATTTCCTTATCAGCAGCGGCCTCTTCTGGCTCGACACCTATCACGCCGACGGCCTGCGGGTCGACGCCGTGGCCTCCATGCTTTACCGCGATTATTCACGCAAGGCCGGAGAGTGGGTCCCCAATGTTTATGGCGGGCGCGAAAATCTGGAAGCCATCGAGTTTCTCAAGCGATTCAATATGGCCGCCTACGAAGCTTTCCCCGACATCCAGACCTTTGCCGAGGAATCGACGGCCTGGCCCTCGGTTTCACGGCCCGTTCATCTCGGCGGTCTGGGCTTCGGCTTCAAGTGGAATATGGGCTGGATGCATGATACTCTGGCCTACTGTTCCAAGGATCCCATCCACCGGAAGTTCCACCACAACCAACTGACCTTCAGCATCTGGTACGCTTTCTTCGAGAATTTCGTCCTTCCCCTCTCCCACGACGAGGTTGTCCACGGCAAAGGCTCGCTCATCGGCAAGATGCCCGGCGATGCGTGGCGGAAGAGGGCCAATCTCCGTCTGCTCTACGGACACATGTGGGGCCATCCCGGAAAGAAACTCCTCTTTATGGGCGGGGAGTTCGGCCAGTGGGACGAATGGCGGCATGACGGCAGCCTGGACTGGAATCTCCTCGGATATTCGGAACATTCCGGCATCCTGGGCTGGATCCGCGATTTGAACGCCGTCTACCGGAACGAACCGGCCCTCCACGAACTCGACGGCGAGGGGGAAGGTTTTCGCTGGGTCGACGGCTCCGACTACGAAAACAGCATCATCATTTATCTCCGCTTCGGCCGGTCCGGGGACGAAGCTGTTCTTGTCGTTGCCAACTTCACGCCGGTTTTGCGCAAGGACTATCGTGTGGGCGTCCCCTTCGAAGGATCATGGCGTGAGCTCCTGAACAGCGACGCGGAGATCTACGGCGGCTCGGGTTGCGGAAATCTCGGCGGGCGCCCGGCCGAGGATATTCCGTCGCACGGCCTGCCGTTTTCCATCTCCCTCGTCCTTCCGCCTCTCGGAATCCTCTTTTTCAAAGGCGGCAAATGAACCGCTTCGTCTGCATCCACGGCCATTTCTACCAGCCGCCCCGGGAAAACCCCTGGCTCGAGGAAATCGAGATCCAGGACTCCGCCCATCCCTACCACGACTGGAACGAGCGGATCACGGCCGAGTGCTATGCCCCGAACGCCGCGGCCCGCATTCTCGGCGATGAGCGCCGCATTGCCGACATCGTCAACAACTACTCCCGGATGAGCTTCAATTTCGGACCCACGCTCCTGTCCTGGATGGAGCGCCGCTCGCCTGACGTCTATGCGGCCGTCCTGGAGGCCGACCGGGAGAGCCGTAAAAACTTCGGCGGCCATGGCTCGGCCCTGGCTCAGGTCTACAATCACATCATCATGCCCCTCGCCACTGCGCGCGACAAGCGGACCCAGGTCGTCTGGGGCATCCGGGATTTCGAGCACCGTTTCGGCCGAAAACCCGAAGGGATGTGGCTGGCCGAAACGGCGGTCGACATCGCGACACTGGAGGCGCTGGCGGCCGAAGGCTTTGCCTTTACAATCCTTGCGCCGCACCAGGCGCTCCGCGTCCGCCGCGAAGGGTCGGATGCGTGGGTGGATGTCTCAGGCGCCCGGATCGACACCCGCAAACCCTATTTTTGCCGTCTTCCTTCAGGCCGGTCGATTGCGCTGTTCTTCTACAACGGCCCGGTCTCGCGGGAGATCGCCTTCGGCAACCTGTTGGCCGACGGCGCATCTTTCGCGCGGCGTCTTGCGGCCGGGTTCACCGACACGACCGATCCCCAACTTGTCCACATCGCCACGGACGGCGAAACCTACGGCCACCACCACAAGTACGGCGATATGGCCCTGGCCTATTGCTTTCATCTTCTCCTGACGGAGAACATAGCCCGCCCCACGGTCTACGGCGAGTTCCTGGAGCTGAGCCCGCCGCGCGATGAGGTCGAGATCGCCGAAAACACCGCCTGGAGCTGTGCCCACGGCATCGAACGCTGGCGAAGCGACTGCGGCTGCGAGACGGGCTGCGACCCGCGCCTTCATCAGCGCTGGCGGGCGCCTCTCCGTGAGGCTGTGGACATGCTGGCTGAACGCCTTGGCCCCCACTTCGAGAACGCCGCATCCGGACTTCTCCGCGACCCCTGGGCGGCTCGCGACGATTATATCTCGGTCATTCTCGATCGGAGTGATGACGGCCGCGCCCGGTTTCTTGAGCGCCATGCCGCGCGCAGGCTCGATGCCGAAAACAAAGTCCGTGTGCTCAAACTTCTCGAGATGCAGAGAAACGCCCTTCTCCAGTTCACGAGCTGCGGTTGGTTTTTCGACGATGTCGCGGGCCTCGAGACCGTCCAGATCCTGATGTACGCCGCCCGGGCGATTCAGCTTGCCGCCGAAACGGACGGTCCGGATCTCGAGGCGGATTTTATCCGGATCCTGGAGCGGGCCGCCGGCAACCGTCCCGGCTTGAAAAGCGCCGCCGTCGTCTACCGGAAACTCGTCAAGCCCGCCGTTGTCGATATGGCCCGGGTCGGCGCTCATTACGCCGTCTCCACGCTCTTCCGGGAATACGGCGAAACGGACCGCCTGTATTGCTACCGAGTCCGCAAGAGGGCCCTCGACCGCCTCGAAAACGGGAAAAATCGGATGGCCGTCGGCCGAGCCCGGCTGGTCTCGGACATTACGGGAGAAACCCTGGATTTCAACTTCGCCGCTCTCCATCGTGGAGACCTCGACCTCCAGGCCGGAGCCCGGGCCTGCGAAAACGGGGAGGCCTACGAGACCATGAGCCGGGAACTGGCCGCCTCCTTCCGCGAGGGCGATGCCGCCGAGACGATGCGTCTCATGGACAAACACTTCGGCACCCACGGTCTGTCGTTGCACCATCTTTTCCGCGACGAGCAGAGGCGGGTCGTCGGGGGAATGTTCGGCGCCCTCGACGAGGATCTGTCCGCCGAATTCCGGAAAATCCATGACGAGCATGCCGCACTTCTGGCGGCTACGGCGGAAATGGGAATCCCGGTCTCCGGCGCCCTTTCGGCCGTCATGAGCTTCATGCATAACCGCGCCGTCGAACGTCTTCTCAAGGCGGATGTCCTCGATCTCGGGCGGCTCGAAGAGGAAGCCGCAAAGGTCCGCGAGGGATGCTTCAAGCTCGACACGGTTCGGGCGGCCTTTATTCTCAGCCGGAGGCTTGAGGGCCACATGGAGACGCTTCTCAAGAAACCCGGCGACGCGGATGTTCTGGAAAAGGCCGTGGCCGACCTCGAAGCCGGGCGTATCCTGGGCATTGAACTTCCCCTTTGGAAAGCCCAAAACCTCTATTTCTACGCCGGTAAAAAATCCCGGCCGGAATCATCCCGCTGTGATCTCTTCAACCGTCTCGGCGATCTCCTGGGTGTCAAGGCGGACTGAACATGCCGGGTCGAAGAAGCGGCATTCTGCTTCCCGTCACGGCACTTCCGTCCCATTCCGGAATCGGAGACCTGGGTCCGGCGGCCTTTGCCTTTGTCGATTCTCTGGCCCGAACGGGTCAGACGCTTTGGCAGGTTCTGCCCCTTCATCCGCTTGAGGCAGGGGCCGGGTTCTCGCCCTACAGCAGTCCGTCGGCCTTTGCCGGAAACGTGACTCTCGTCAGCCCGGAATTTCTGGTCGAAGACGGTTTGATCCCGGCGCAGGCTCTTGGGGGACCGCCTCTCGTGCCCTCGGAGACCTGCGATTACGAAAGCGCCGTCGCCGTCAAAGACGAACTTCTGGACAGGGCCTTCGAGACATTCAGCGGCGGGTCGGACCTGGACGCGGCGTTTCGGGAATTTTGCGGCCGGAACGCCTTCTGGCTCGACGACTATGCGCTTTTCCAGGTCATCCGGCAGGCCGCCGGGGGAGAAGAGTGGAACGCCTGGCCTGAAGAACTGGCCGCCCGGGAACCGCCGGCGCTCGACACGTTCCGCGAATCCTGCGGCCGCGAGCTTCGAAGAATCGCTTTCCGGCAATTCGTCTTTTTCCGCCAGTGGGAGAAACTCAAGGCCTATGCCGGCCGCCGCGGTGTCCGGATCATGGGCGATCTCCCCATTTATGTCAACTTTGACAGCGCCGATGTCTGGGCTCACGGCGAGGTTTTCAAGCTGGACGCGGAGAGAAATCCCGCGGCCGTGGCCGGAGTTCCGCCCGACTACTTCAGCAAAACGGGACAGCTCTGGGGCAATCCCGTCTATGATTGGGATGTGTTGCGGCGGACGGGGTTCGGCTGGTGGATGGACCGCCTGTCCTTCAATCTGGCGATGTATGATGTTGTGAGGATCGATCATTTTCGCGGATTGGTCGCGGGTTGGGAGGTTCCGGCGGACGAGGAGACGGCTCTCAACGGGCGATGGGTCGAGGCTCCGGCCGAAGAATTTTTCGGAGAAGTCTTTCGGCGTTTTGACCGGCCGGCGATCGTGGCCGAAGACCTCGGATACATCACACCCGATGTCGATGCGGTCCGGCGAAGGTTCGGTATCCCCGGCATGAAGGTTCTTCTGTTCGCCTTCGGCGACGACGACCCCAATCACCCTTATCTGCCGAAAAACTATGAAACGAATTGTGTGGCTTATACGGGAACCCACGATACGAACACGGTCCGGGGCTGGTTTCGCGAGGAGGCGGGAGAGCACGAACACCGGCGGTTGGCCATGTGTCTGGGCCGCGATCCCGACCCGGCAACCCTGCCCTGGGACATGATCCGCCTGCTCATGGAGTCCGCGGCCGATACGGTCATCCTTCCGCTCCAGGACATTCTCGGGCTCGACGAAAGAGCGCGGATGAACACACCGGGGACGACCCGCGGAAATTGGACATGGCGGTTCCGGCCGTCGAGGTTCTCACCGGAGATCAAGCGGCGGCTTCGGGAGTGGACGGAGACGAGCGGAAGATTGGGCCCGACTTGAAGAGGGGAATTGCCAAAGCGCAGGATAATGGGTCATAATCAATGGTGAGGGAACCATGACGACGGTTGAAACGGCGCCGCGCTTTTCCGTCGAAGATGCCCGGCGTTTCGGCCGGGAATTTTTCGGGATCGAAGCCGAAGGCGAAGTTCGCCCTCTTCCAAGCGAGCGCGACCAGAATTTCCTGCTGCGATCGGAGAGCGGGGACGCCTTCGTGCTCAAGATCGCAAATGCGAGCGAGCGGCGGGAACGGCTCGAGTTCCAGAACGACGTCATGGGCCGCCTGAACCGTGATCCCGGAGGGTCGCTCTGCCCCCGGCCCATCTGCGGAACAGGCGGCGAACAAATATTTTCCGTCACGCACCCGGCGGGTCGTTCCCACTTCGTCCGCTGCGTCTCCTATCTTCCGGGGACGCCGCTCGGCGATGTGCGCCCTCATAAGACCGCGCTTCTGCAGGATCTCGGCGCCTTCACGGCGCGTCTCGTGAAGGCCCTGTCCGCCATCGAGGGACCGGACCCACAGCCCGATCTCATCTGGAACGTCCGGAACGGCTCCCGCGTCATCGCCGAGTACGGCGGCGATATTGAAGATCCTGAAAAACGCAGGATCCTCCGGACCGTTTTCCGGCTGTTCGAAAACCGTTCCGATTCGATCAAGAGGCTTCCCGATGTCCTGGCCCACAACGACGGCAATGACTGGAATATCATCATCGCTCCGCCGGAACGGACGGCCCGCGCTTTCGGCCGCATGTCCGTCGCCGGAATCATTGATTTCGGCGACATGACGCGTTCGCCGTTGCTAACGGATCTGGCCGTCGTTCTGGCTTACGCCATGCTCGGAAAAGGCGATCCGCTGGCCGCGGCGGTGAGTGTGATCAAAGGCTATCATGCGGTTCTGCCGCTGACTCCTGAAGACGCCGAGGCGCTCTTTGGCCTCGTGTGCCTTCGCTTGTGCATGAGTGCGGCGATCGCCGCCCGCCAGAAGGCTCTCGATCCAAAAAATGACTATCTCTCGATCTCCGAAACTCACGTCTGGATGCTCCTTGAGGAAATGGCCCGCATGCCGGCTTCGCTTCCGGGTTGTGTGTTCCGGGCCGCCTGTGGACATGCCCCGGTTGCAGGCGCCGAGACAGCTCTTCGCTGGATTTCTGAAAAGGGAACGCATGGAGAGTTCGCCGACGTTCTGGGATTCGCCCTGACGCCGGAAAACACGGTGCCGCTCGACCTCTCCGTGGGAAGCCCTCTTTTCGAGCGTGAGGAGCACTGGACGGACATGGCGGCGTTTGCATCTCTTGTCGATTTCGAGATGGCCGCGTCGGGAGCCCGTGTCGGGGTCGGACGATACGGCGAGGCCCGGCTTCTCTACACGTCACCCGTTTTCAAGTCGCCGGAGAATCCTCTGGCCGACGGCAGGACGATTCACTTCGGGGTCGACCTTTTCGTCCCGGCGGGAACACCGGTCCATGCCCCGCTCGACGGCATCGTTCACAGTTTTCGGGACAATGCCGCCGATCTCGATTACGGGCCGACCGTGATCCTTGAACACTCGCCCGAACCCGGTGTCCGTTTTTTCACGCTTTACGGCCATTTGAGCCGGGAATCGCTCCAGGGGCTTACCCCGGGCCGTGCGGTCGGCCGCGGGGAGCGTATCGCCGCCGTCGGCGGCAGGAATGAAAACGGCGGGTGGCCGCCTCATCTCCATTTTCAGATCATGACGGATATGCTGGGTCTCGAGGGTGATTTCCCGGGTGTCGCACCCGCGTCATGGCGCCGTTTCTGGATGACGATCGTTCCCGACCCCTCCCTGATTCTCGGACTTTCCGAAGAAATCGTCCGCCCGCCTGGCCGTCCGCCGGAAGAGCTGGCCGCTTTGAGGAAACGCCTCCTCGGCCCGTCCCTGAGCCTGTCTTACCGGGTGCCGCTGAAGATCGTCCGCGGAGACGGGCGGTATCTTTTCGACCATGAGGGGCGGGTCTTTCTTGATGCCGTTAACAACGTTCCCCATGTCGGTCATTGTCATCCCCGGGTCGTCGAGGCCGTCCGGCGCCAGGCGGCCGTCCTCAACACGAACACCCGTTATCTCCATGATTTGATTCTCGAATATGCCGAAAGACTGACGGCGCTCCTTCCCGAGCCGCTTCAGGTCTGTTTCTTCGTCAATTCCGGAAGCGAGGCCAATGACCTGGCTCTTCGCGTGGCCCGGACCTTCACGGGGAGAAGAGATGTCATCGTCATCGACGGCGCCTATCACGGCAATCTGAGTTCCCTCATCGACATCAGTCCCTACAAATTCGACGGTCCGGGCGGCGCGGGCTGTCCTCATGAGACGCGCAAGGTTCCGATGCCCGATCCGTATCGCGGGCTTTACCGCGACGATCCCTGGGCGGGATCGCGGTATGCCGTCCATATCGGCGAAGTCATCGCCGAGCTGGCCGAGTCCGGCCGCAAACCGGCCGCCTTTATCGCCGAGCCCGTGCTGAGCTGCGGAGGGCAGATCGTCCCGCCGCCGGGATTTCTCGAGGAAGCGTTCCGCCGGGTGCGAAGCGTCAAGGGCGTCTGCATCGCCGACGAAGTCCAGACGGGTTTTGGGCGCTGCGGCACGCACTTCTGGGCCTTCGAGACCCAGGACGTCCGGCCCGACATCGTGACCCTGGGCAAGCCCATCGGAAACGGTCATCCTCTGGGCGCCGTAATCACGACACGCGAGATCGCCGACGCCTTCGCGACGGGCATGGAATATTTCAACACCTTTGGGGGAAACCCGGTGTCCTGCGCGGCCGGTCTGGCCGTTCTCGATGTCATCCGGGACGAGAACCTTCAGGAAAACGCCCTCCGAACCGGCGGTCGCCTCAAGGATAACCTGCGCCGCCTTCAGGAAAAACACGATCTCATCGGCGATGTCCGGGGTCTTGGCCTCTTTCTCGGCGTCGAATTCGTCCTCGACCGCGAAACGCGAGCTCCGGCCCCGCTTCATGCCGCATATATCGTCGAGCGAATGCGCGGCGAAGGCATTCTTCTCAGCACGGACGGCCCCGATCGCAACGTCATCAAGATCAAGCCGCCGCTCGTCTTCACGGAAGCCGATGCCGATCTGCTGGCGGACCGCCTGGATGCGATTCTTTCAGAAACTCCGCTAATAATCTCCGGGCCCATTCAGGCGCCGGCCCCGATTAAAAAACGGCGGCCGGGTAACGATGATAGGACAAATGGTGTTGGAGTTTGACAATGTCCAGAGCCGAAGGCGGCCGAGGCCTTTTTTTTAGGGAATTTTTAAATCACGCCTACGCCACGGGGGCATTGATGCCCAGCGGGCCGCGGCTGGCCAAGGCTCTTTCCCGTTATGTCGGCGAGAGTGACACAACCCGGCGGATTCTCGAAGTGGGCCCCGGAACTGGGTCCGTCACGCGTCATATCGTCCGACGGATGGCTGCCGCCGACCATCTCGACCTTGTTGAAATCAACGAGAGTTTCATTAAGCGTCTCCTTCACGATTTGAAGCATGACCTCGTCCTGAAACCGGCCGCTGAGCGGATCAGCCTCCTCCAGATTCCCTTCGAACAGTTTGATGGAGACCGGCGCTACGACATCATCATTTCGGGATTGCCCATGAATAACTTTTCTTCCGAACTCGTGGAGAGCATTTTCGGCAGATTCCGGGCCATGCTCGCCCCCGAAGGCACCCTGTCCTTTTTTGAATATATCGCCGTGCGACGGGCCAAAGCCGTGATCAGCGGCCGCAGCCAGCGGCGGAGGCTTCGGGAAATCAAAGCCGTACTTTCCTGTTTAGTCGAAGCTCATGAGATCCGCCGGGACACCGTTTTGGCGAATATTCCACCGGCCTGGGTCCATCACGTGCGATTTTCCCAAACAAAGATGAGCGGATTTCCGAAAACTATGGTATAATGCCCTTGTTCATAAGCGAAGGGGCAACCTCAGCTATTAACACCTGAATGACTAAAGGAAGGGGCCTGAGGCCCTGATCGGTC
This sequence comes from Acidobacteriota bacterium, assembly GCA_033549365.1. NCBI lineage: Bacteria > Pseudomonadati > Acidobacteriota > Acidobacteriota bacterium. Next base: position 61,380 of record JAWSUF010000012.1, on the reverse strand, counting down.
GGAAACTCCTCTCCTTTACGGCGTTCAAAGATCTTTAAGAACCGGGAGGACTCGGAAGAGTTTTTCCATCGTCGAAAGGAGACGAAAATGAACATCTATGTGGGCAATCTGTCCAGGACAGTCAGTGAGGACGACCTGAAGGAAACGTTTCAGGCGTTTGGTGAAGTGGCGAAGGCCGCCGTCATCAAGGACAAGTTCAGCGGGGAGTCCCGCGGATTCGGTTTCGTTGAGATGCCGAACAAGAGCGAGGGCGAAAAGGCCATCTCCATGCTGAACGGCAAGGACCTGAAGGGCCGGTCGGCTACGGTCAATGAGGCCAAGCCGCGCACGGATTCGCCGAGACCCGGCGGATTCGGCGGCCGGAGGTACTGAATAACCCGATAGCATTCGGGATTGAATTCAGACTGTTCAACGGGGGCGGCTGTTGAAGCCGCCCCCTTTTTTTTGGCCGAGTGAATCCGAGGTTCTTCAGCCGGCTTCGACAAGCCGCTCGGCGACGATTTGGGCGATATCGCGCAGCATAATCAGGCGGTAGGGGCAGACCGATCAATCCTCCGGCGCCGGGTTTCCCATGTGGACGAGGACCCGATGTTTGACCAGCTCACGGCTGAGCGGGATCGCGCCGTCCTTGAGACGCCGCCCGTCGAGCTCAACGAAGGCGACGCCGCGCTCGCGGTGTCCCGGGTTCACGACATGAAGGTCGTAGATCGCTTCACCATGGCGGAAGCTCATCTGAAAACCGTCCCACCATCCGGGGATGATCGGATCGACCCGCATGGTCTCTCCGCGCACTTTCAGACCCAGAAGTTCTTCCACCCAGATGCGGTACATCCAGGCCGCCGAACCCGTATACCAGGACCAGCCGCCCTGACCGATCCGACCGGCCATGGCGTAGACATCGGCGGCGATCACATAAGGCTCAATTCCGTAACGCCAGACCGTTTCCGGATCGCGGGCGCGCTCGATGGGGTTGATCATTCGCAGAATTTTCGCCGCCCGCGTGCCGTCTCCGCTACGGGCCATGGCCATGGCCAGCCACAGGGCGGCATGGGTATACTGGCCTCCGTTCTCCCGCACTCCCGGCGGGTAACCCTTGATGTAACCCGGCGATGGTTCCGCCCGATCGAACGGAGGCTCAAAAAGCAGCACCAGCCCCTCATCCTCGCGAACGAGCCGGCGCCACGCCGATTCCAGGGCTTGAGCGGCTCGATCCGGGTCGGCGCCGCCGCAGAGCCGGGCCCAGGATTGCGGCAGCGAATCGATCCGCGCTTCGATATTTGCGGAAGAGCCCAGGGGCGAGCCGTCGTCAAAGGTCGCTCGAAGATACCATTCGCCGTCCCATGCGGATTTCTCCACCCGCCGGAGCAGCGCCTTCCGGTCCTCTTCATAGGTCCGGCGCAGGTCCGGCCGGCCGAGACGTTCGGACATCTCGGCCATTCCCTGCAGCACATCCGCCAGAAACCACGCCAGCCAAACGCTCTCGCCTTTGCCCCCGGCGCCCACGAGGTTCATCCCGTCGTTCCAATCCCCGGTTCCCATCAGAGGCAGCCCCTTGTCGCCGAATTTTTGGCTGCGGGCGACCGCGCGCCGGCAGTGCTCAAAGAGGGGGGCTCGTTCGGTCGAGACCGTCGGGGATTGATAACTCTCGTGCTGATCGTCTTTGAGGGACGGCGCTTCGAGAAAGGGGACAATCTCGTGAAGGATGTTCACATCGTCGGTGATTCTTAGATATTGTGCGACGACATGGGGCAACCACAGGAGATCATCGGATATTCGCGAGCGGATGCCCTCGCCTCCCGGCGGATGCCACCAGTGCTGGACATCGCCCTCCTTGAACTGACGGCCGGCCGCAAGCAGAATGTGGTTGCGTGTCGTGAGGGGGTGGGCGTAAAGCAGCGCCGTCACGTCCTGCAACTGATCGCGGAAGCCGAAGGCGCCGCCGGACTGGTAGAAGCCGGAACGCCCCCAGACGCGGCAGGCCAGGTTTTGATAGGGAAGCCAGCGGTTGATCATGAAGTCCGCGGCGAGTTCGGGGGTCTTGACCCGGATCGCACCGAGGCGATCATCCCACCATACCTGGGTCCGGCGCAGCGCTGTCTCCACCGCCTCCGCGTTGCGGTAGGCCGACACCAGGGCGCGGACCTGCTTCAGCGAGGCGGCTTGGCCGAGCAGGCAGGTGATTTCAATCTGCTCGCCCTGAGCCAGTTTGAGGATGATTTGCAACCCGGCGCAGGGATCCCGGGCCGCGCCCGTCCGGCATGAAAGCCGGATTCTTTCCATCGCCGCCGGATTCGACATCGAGCGGTTGCGCCCGATGAAAGCGGTGCGGTCTCCGGTATAATTCTCCACGGGCGTGCTGAATGCCGCGAAGGTCACTTGATCCGGATAATCGGGGTGGTAGCGATTGCGGGCGATTATAGCCTTGATGTCATCATCCCATTCGGTCACAATGTGCATCTGCGAAGATTCTCGCGACTCGCCCAGAGTCAACTCCGCATAATAGGTCACCGACAGCTCGCGCGGCCGGCCGGAGTCGTTTCGGAGCCGCAGCCGTTGCAGCTTGATCGGTTCACCCCCGTTATCATCCACGGGAACGAAGACCGTCAACTCCTGCTCGATGCCATGGCTGTTATGCTCGAAGACCGTGTATCCCGCGCCATGTCGGGCTCGATAAGCGATTCCCTCGCGGATCGGCGTCGCGGTCGGCGTCCAATAGATCCCGGTTTCCTCGTCCCGGATGTAGACGGCTTCCGCAGGAGAGTCCATCACCGGGTCGTTCGACCATGACGTCAGGCGATTGCGTTGGCTGTTGCCCTGCCAGGTGAATCCGGCGCCGGTTTCGCTGACGAGCGTTCCGAAAGAGGGGTTGGCGATGACGTTGACCCAGGGCGCGGGCGTATGGATGTCCGGCCCGAGATAGATGGCGTATTCGCGGCCGTCCGGTGTGAACCCGCCCAGGCTGTTGAAATAGGCGAGTTCCAGGAAGGGGAGTGGTGCCGAAGGATCCCGGGGATCTCGTTTCCCGGCCAGGGGTTCCGGCAAATCGAGCGATTCCCGCGGCACACTCAATTGCTGGGGCAAGGCGCCGCGGGCCGCCGTCAGCGCCACGCTCGCCGCGGCCCATAGAAGCGTCAGGTCTTCAGCTGGGATAAGCTCTGAGCTGAGCATATAGATTCCTCCGGGGCGCTCAATCCCGGCCTCGGCCGAATGGGTTTGAATCAAGCGGTCGAGTTGTTCACGCAGAGGCTGCTCATAGCCGCCGGCCTCCTCGTTCAAGATCACCAAGTCGGCCTTCAGCCCGTGCATGTGCCAATAGGAATGCGCCTTGAGCATTTGGCGGACAAGGCCCAAATCCCTCGTCTCCTTTACGGCGACCAGGGCTATGGGCAAATCACCCGAGATGGCATAAGTCCACAAGCCGGCCTGACCCTTGCGGTTTTCGGCGATGCGTTCCGGAGTCGAGCGCAGGAGGGGGTTGGAATACAAAAGATGGCCGGCCAGTTGCTGGAATCGGCGCGCGTCGTCAGGCTGGATCCGCAGTAGGCGTAACTCCAACTGGGCCGCCGCCCATGCCAAATCCATGGCCCGGTCGATGGCATGGGGATCGCCATACTTGTTCATCAATCCGATGACCTGTTCCCTGGTTTCGCCCGCGGCCAGAATCAGAGAAATCCGGACCCGCTCGCCCGGACCCAGATTCAGGCTTTGCCGTAGGCTCAGGATGGGGTCGAGGACGAATCCCCGGCTGTTGCCGGGTTCCTGCAAAGCACCCATGGGCCGGGCGAGCGTTCGGCCGCGACCGATGAAACGGCGACGGTCGGTCTCGAAACGTAGGTCCTCATCCTCGGCCTGCGCCGAGGTGAAGCGGTGGGCGACATAAATGGGCGGGTCGTTTCCGCTGCGCGGCCGGCGGTGGGCCAGGAGCGCCCGCTGTTCCGGCAGGGCCTCGGTCCGGATGAACAGCTTGTTGAACGCCGGATGCTGACGATCCGCACGGTGCGGCGCCAGCGCGAGTTCCACATAACTCGTCAGATCGAGACGGCGGCTGCGCAGGGAACGATTGATCAGCGTCATCCGTCGAATCTCGACGTCGTCTTCCGGTGATACGACCACCTCGGTTTCACTCTCCATGCCGTAATCCACACGCCGGAATACGGCCCGATCGAGCGCGAAATTGGATACATATTTATCAACCTTGCCGCCGGTCGGCTGATAAGTGTTGCACCACAGCCGGTCCGAATCGGCCTCGCGGATGTAACAGAAAGTCCCCCACGCATCCCGGGTCCGATCCGATCGCCAGCGCGTGATCTCGAAGTCTCTCCAGCGACTGTAGCCGCCGCCGGCGTTGGTCAGCATCAGGCCATAGCGGCCGTTGCATAGGAGTTGGGTCTTGGGAGTGGCGGTATGGGGTGTTTCAAATTGGCTGACCGAAGGCGTGACTTCGCCGAGCTGTGCCACCGACGAGACCCGCTCGCGCGTGGAGATATGGTGCAGCGTGGGAAGGATCGGGATGCGTTCGTGAAGCAGGGGCTCGACGGCGCGCACGCGCGGGTCGGATCGGAAATGGCGCTGGAGGGGATTATCATGAAGGAAATTTCCCAGCGCCAGAAAACTCATGCCCTGGTGATTCGCCATGTAGGTCCGCACGATGATCCCAAGACCGCCTTCGCGGCTTGATCGATGGCTGTAATCCAGGGCTTCGTAATACCCATAATCATTCAGCAGCCCCAGTTCGGCCAGTCGTTTCAGGTTCCGCACCGATTCCCGCGGCGCGAGACCCGCCGCCAGCATGGTGGCATAGGGCGTGACCACGATCTTGTCCGCCAGGCCGCGTTTGAGTCCGAGCTCGGGTACGCCGAAGGCCCGGTATTGATAAGTCTTGTGGGTGTCCAGGTCCCCGAAGGCGCACTCGGAAATCCCCCATGGCACCCGGTGCTTGCGGCCGTAGGCGATTTGGACGGCCACGGCTTCCCGGGCGGATTTGTCCAGCAGCGAGTTTCCATAGGAACGCTGGAAAAGCAGCGGCATCAGATATTCAAACATCGTCCCGGTCCAACTGAGCAGCACACGGCGCCGGCCGATGGCTCCGTAGGGCCGTCCCATGGCAAACCAATGCTCGACGGGAATGTCTCCTCGGGCAATGGAGACAAAGCTTCCCAGCCGCGCTTCGCTGGCCAGAAGATCGTAAAAGGCGTGGTCGAGCCGTCCTTCCGAGACATTGAAACCGATCGAAAACAGCCGGCGCTCGGCGTGATAAAGAAAACCCATGTCGATCGATGCGGAAAGCCGGCGTACCGACCGCCGGAGCCGCTCGCCCTCCGCCAGCGTTTCGCCGGCCAGCCATTTCGAGGTATGGAAAGCCGCCAGGACGCGATCGATCCAGTCCCGGACGCCGTCCGCATTTTCCGGCGTTTTCTCCCGGATGGCCCGGAGAGAGTCCATGCAGGGGACGTGTCCGTGGGCCAGGTCCCAAAGCGAGGGGGCATGCTGAAGGGCCCGGCGAAAAACAGGCAGGGCGTCCGGATCGAGCCGGGCGACGTCCTCCGCCGTCTTCTCCGCCAGAATTTCGATCCAGGCGAGATAGCGATCGGCGATATTTCGCCAGGCCGCGAGTTGGCTCAGGATCTCGCCGGCCCACTCGGCCGCGCTCTTTTGAGCATCTGTGGACGCGTCGGCTTTTGCCGACAACTCCCGCACGTAATTCTCCGCCCGGCGCAGCCGGCCGAGCGCATCGGCGATCCGGTCCGGCGGGGATTCCCACGCGCGCAGCAGTTCATCCAGGGATCGAACATCATAACCGCCGGCTTTCTCATCGCGGATAACCTGCCGCAGGACTTCACCGGCGTCGCGCAGCCCGGCAAACGCTTTTGCGTCGAAAAGCGGCGCCCGCATCAGAGCCTCGAGCCCGGGATCCAGCGTCCACAAGGCCCCCAGCAGATTGCCGCTGTCCACGGTGGAAACGTAGCGCGGTTTCAGAGGCGCCAGGGTCTGAATGTCGTACCAATTGAGCAGATGGCCCTCATGCCGCTCCAATTTGGCGATCGTCTCCATCGTCCGTGTCAGTTTGCGGGAAACCTCATCCACGGTTAAATACCCGAAATCATGGGCGCTGAGCACGCTGACCATGTAGAGGCCGATATTGGTCGGGCTGGTCCGCATGGCCGGCCGGTTGAGGTGGGAAACCTGGTAATTGTCGGGCGGCAGCCACGAGGTTTCCTTGTTCACAAAATCGGAGAAATAGCGCCAGGTTCGCCGGGCGACATTCCTCATGAATTGCCGATCCTCGGCCGGAAGCAGGAATTGAGGCGGCTTGGCCTCCGGGCGCCGGCTGAGGAGCCGGCCGATCATCGGAGACAGGAACCAGAGAAGCAGCCAGGGACAGGCCAGCCAAATGTTGGCCGGTCGAAAGATCAGCACCGCGCCTCCGGCCATCACGCTGAATAGGCTCGCCAGCCCCATGGAAAGCAGGAACATGGGCGCTTTGACCTGGGCGCCGCCTTGGGTCTTTTGGGCTGTAGCCCACTCCAACATCCCCCGATGCGAGATCAATCTTCGATAGAAGACCCGGCCCAAGGCGTCCAGCCCCACCCAGGCCTGGTAGGGAAGGAGCGCCGCCTCAACCAGCACCCGCAGCAGATCATGGGCTTTCTTGGCGGGAGAGAAGGCCCTGAAACCCTGACCTGTTGTCGCCCAAGTGAAAGGCTGCATCAGGGAGTGAAAGAACAGTTGGGTGAGGACCAATACGGTGGCGATCCACCCGGCCCGAACGGAGATCAACCAGGAGGCCGCCAGTAAGGCCAGGCCGGCCGCGGGCAGCAAACTGCGGCGCAGATTGTCCAATATCTTCCAGCGATTGAACCGGGATAGCGGGTTGGGCGCGCGCCCTCCGCCGGGTTTTGGAACCCGCGGCAGGACCCAATCCGCGATCTGCCAATCGCCGCGAATCCAGCGATGCTGCCGCTTGGTGTAACTCAGGTAATCCTGAGGGAATTCATCAAAAAGCTCGATATCGCTGGCCAGGCCCACCCGGACATGAGCGCCTTCGATCAAATCATGGCTCAGCAGCGCCGCCTCGGGGAACCGGCCCGCAAGCACGCGATTGAAGGCGCGCACGTCATAGATGCCTTTTCCGTGATAGGACCCTTCTCCGGTCAGATCCTGGTAGACGTCGGAAACCGCGCTGGTATAGGGATCGATGCCGATGGGATCCGAAAAGAGCCGGCTGAACGGCGAACCGGTCGCGCTGGGCAGGGAAGGGCTCACGCGCGGCTGGATGATGGTGTAACCGGAACGAACGCGACCGCCGCCGTCGAAACGCGCCCGGTTCAAGGGATGGGCCAGTGTCTCGATCATCCGGCGGGCGGTGTTGTGCGGCAATTGCGTGTCGCTGTCCAGGGTGATGACGAATCTGACGTTGGATAATCGGTCCGGATCGCCGACGGTGACCAGACGATCGGCGGAGGCGGGCCGCGTGCCGTCGATCAGACCGTTGAGTTCTTCCAACTTCCCCCGTTTGCGTTCCCAACCGATAAACTTCCGCTCGGTTTCGCTCCATTTCCGCTCCCTGTGGAACAGGAAAAACCGTTCGCCGCCATGGCGCTGATTGAGATCCCGGATGCCCCGCGTGACGGCATCGAGCAGGGGTCCGTCGGTTTCACAACGGGCCTGCGCCGCGTCCCGGTAATCCGAGTAGAGGGCGAAGAGCAGATTGGCCTCTTTGTTGGCGAGATAACGGACCTCAAGCTTTTCCACCTCGGCCTTGATCGTCTCCTGATCCGCCAGCATCATCGGAACGACGACCAGCGTCCGGCAGGCGTCGGGAATCCCGGAAGCCCGAAAATCCATCTTCGGCAGGGTCCGCGGCGGCAGGAGCCTCATCACCAGGTCATTCATGACCTCCAGCGCGAGTTGGCTTGCGGGGATGAGCAAGAGAGCGGCCATGATCATCTGAATCCCCGGCGTCTGGGCGCGCAGGCCGAGCCGAAGGCCCAGGAAAACAAGGGCGGCGGAGAAAACAATCAGACCGGTGAAATACATCGCCGAGTGATGACGATAAGCCCATTGCACGGCACGGAAACGGAAAGTCTCACGGCACTCCAGGCGGCGAGCCAGATCCCTTCTTTTTTCGCCGATCAAGTAAGTTCCGATGTGATGCGACTCTTCATCCCGGCCGGAATCGCGTCCGGCCCGGGTTGCCATTTCGAGGGCCAGCCGGGCGACCTGGTCCTCGGACCGGCCGGATCCGCGGTGGAGGTCCTCAATCGCCCGGCGATAGCGGTCGCGCGTTGAGAAATCCATCCGGGGATAGATGCCGGCGGGATCCAGCCGCAGCGTCTGTTCGACCCCGCTCAACTTTTCGAAGTATTCCTTCCAATCCAGCAAGGCGAGCCGGCGCAAACTGTTGAAGGCGTTTCCGGTCGATATCTGATCGTGGGTCTGGCGGTTTTTTTCGCGCCGGCTGAGTTCGGTCATGGGTTTCTTGAAAATGCGTCCCAGCCAGGCTTGAACCGGGGCCAGCGCGGGCTGCTCGTCATAAAGGTTGTCAATCAGTTGCGCGGCGAAAGAAGGGCTTGGGCGGGGTTGGGTTTCCGTCAATTCCGTCATGAGAGAAAAGAGCTGGTTGGGATCCTGCCGGTTGGCGGCAATGAGCCGGTTCGCCCAGAACCCGGCCGTCTCGCCTTCACGCAGTTCCGACAGAGTTCGTTCGGCGAGCCGCTGGATGCCCTCGAGCAGCGCAATCCGCAACATCTGGGGGACGGCCCAGAGTTCGCCGATCGAAAGCGGACAAACCGACTGATAGGCTTTGATGAAGGCCTGGATGTTCTCCTCATCCAAGTGCAGGTCGGTGTGAGAAGCCAGTTCCCGGGCCAGACCGTAGATGCGCGGCAACCCCCGGTCGGCGCCGACGCCGAGGGCCGGCAACTGCCGGTAAAAACTCCGGGGCAGGTTCAGAAGGATGTCACGGGCGTTGCTCTCGAAGAGATATTCGTTGTCGAGGAGCCATTCGCCGGTCGGCGGAGGGGATTGTTGCACACGATAGGCTCCGGAGAGATCCAGACATGCCTGCTGGAATTGCCCGAGGCCCTGATCGAGCCGCTTGAGCAATCCGGAGTCCCGGAGCGGTTCGGGGTCCACCTGATGCTCGGCGGCCAGACGCCGGGCATGGTCCCGCAACTGCGCCGGGTTGAGCGGCGTTTCCCCGGGGCGCCGGTCCTCTCCGGCAGAGCTCCCGCGCCGGGGGTGGATAACAAAGACGGCCGGCGGGGTCTCGCCGCTTTCCAGCAACAGGGAAAAGGGGAGAGGCAATCTTTCTGTCGGCTCCTGGAGAATCACGGCGGTTTCCCCCGAAACCAGTCGACGCGCCTGATTATCAATCCACGCCCGTTCGACGCCGAACCTCGATCGCCGTATCCAGACGGTGCCGACCAGGATTCCGATAAATGCGCCCCCCAGACCCGGAAGCCGGGCCCATGGGAAATGGCCGGATATCGGCTCCAGCCACGCAAGCCGCATCGAAACCGCTTCGGCCAGCGCCCCGAACAGAATCATCAATGCGACCGTTCCCCAGACCCGGCGCCGGCGGAAGGGATCCCGCGTCCGGACTTTTCCCGCCGCACTCTTGCTCACCCACGCGATCCGGCGATAACCTTTCCGTTGCAGTTTTACGAAGGCATTGGAAGCGTCATCCCGTTTGGCGAAGAAGCCGATGAGGATGCCCATTTTGTTCATAACTCTTGTATGAACAATACCATAATTCCCCAGCCTGACCTATTCCTCTTTTAAATCCATCCGGGATTCGTCAACCGGCTTCGACCAGCCGTTCGGCGACGATTTGGGCGATGTCCCGTACCCCGATGTCTTCGCGGCCCAGGTCCTTCAGTCCGTCCCGAAGCATGGTCAGGCAGAAGGGGCAGGCCGCGGCCGCCGATTCGGCGCCCGAGGCGATAATCTCCTCCGTCCGCAGGTGATTGGTCCTCCGGCCGATCTTCTCCTCGGTCCACATCAGCCCGCCTCCCGCCCCGCAGCAGAAGCTGTCGAGGCCGTGCCGCTTGAGCTCCCGGAGTTTTCCGCCGAGAGCCGAAACCAGGATCTCGCGCGGCGCCTTTGTCAGCCCGTTGTGACGGCCGAGATAGCAGGGGTCATGGAATATGCAGGCCGCCCCGTCGCCCTTCCGGAGGGCGATCCGGTTTGAAGCGATGAGGTTGCGAATGAGTTCGACATGGGAGACGACCTCGATCTTGCTCAACTCCGTCTTGTCGTTTTCCGTCAGTCCGGGAACGGACTCCAGGAGTTTGGGATATTCATGCTTGAGGGTGTTGAAGCCGTGCGGACAGATCGTGACGATTTTTCGAACGCCGTATTTTTTGAAAAGGGCGATATTTTCCCCGGCCAGGGTTTGGAACAGATACTCGTTTCCCAGCCTGCGGGCCGAGTCTCCGCAGCATTTTTCCTCCGTCCCGAGCGTTCCGAACCTGATGCCGGCCGCTTGCAGAATTTTGACGAAGGAGCCGGAGATCGCCTTTCCGGCGTCGTCATGGGCGCCCATGCAACCGACCCAGAAGAGGTATTCGGCTCCGGGAACATCCCGGATGGGCTTAACGTCAAGGCCGTCCGCCCAGCCGGCGCGCTCGGCGAAGCCGATCCCCCAGGGATTGGCGTTTGTCTCCATATTCCGGAAAAAGGCGTTGAGCTCGTTGGGAAACCGGCTCTGCATCAGCACCCGGGCGCGGCGGGTGCCGACGATCTTCCGGATATGATCGATCTCGACGGGGCATTCCTTGACGCACGCGCCGCAGGTCGTGCAGGCCCAGATCTCGTCATCGGCGAAGGTCGCGGGCACGAGATCGGGTTGTTCGTCCCGCCGTTTCGTAACGACGGCCTTATGGCAGGCGAGCAGCGTTTTTTCCATGTTGAAGAGGATCATCTTGGGCGAGAGCGGTTTGCCTCCGGCGAAGGCCGGGCAGGCGTCCTGGCACCGGCCGCATTCCATGCAGGCGAAGGCGTCGAGGTTGTCTTTCCAGGTGAAATCGGCGGGTTTCTCCAGCCCGAAAACCTCGGAGTTTTCGAGATCGAGAGGCTCCATCTCTCCGCTCGGCGCATCGCCGCGGAAGAAGACATTGAAAGGCCCGGCGAACATGTGGAGATACTTGGAGTGGGGGACATAGGCGATGAAGGCATAAACGGCGACGACATGGGACCACCAGGCGATCTTGGCGTGGGCGGCGACGGTCTCGGGGCTTATTCCCGATTGATGAACGGCGGAGGCGATCCGGGAGCCGATGAAGGCCCAACGCGCCGTTTCGGGATGATGGGCGATGGAGAAGCCTTCGAAATAGAGATAGGTCGCCGTGGCCATGGTGATCAGGAGATAGATCGCCGCCGAATCCCCGGGTGTCGTGGCATAGGCTTTGGGCTTGAGGACGAACCTCCGGAAGGCGAGAAAGGCGACGCCGATCATGACCGAGACGGCGGCGGCGTTGACCAGGAAGGAGAAGAGGAGGCCGAAGGACGTTTCGCCGAAAAGATAGAAACCCCTGAAGAATCCCTCCAGGGTGTGGTTGACGGTCATGGTGTCGAACGTCAGAGCCCCGTAGAAGATGAGGGCGTGCATCAGTCCCGTTGCGGCCCGCTCCCGGCGGAGCGTGCAGCGCTGAAAAAGAACCTTGGTCGCGGCATGACGGAATTTTCTCCAGAGATCAGAGAACCGGCCGTCCGGCATTCCGGCCTGAATGATTCGGATCCGGCGGATGATGGGAGTGAGGAACGCCGCGGCCGTGGCCAGGATGAGAAGGACGAATATGAGTTTTTCAGGGGCTGTCAGCATGCCGAATCTCCTTCTCCTTTTGGCCGGAAGTATAAAACTTGCCCCGGAAGATATCAAGAGAATGTCTTCAAGCCGAAAAGGAAATAAAACTTGACAAATACAACTAATGTATAAAATAATAATTGTATAATGAAAATAATAAGCGACCGTTGTTCAGGGTAAAACCATGAACACTCAAAAAATCCGTTATCTCAGGGAAAAACTTCGGCTTCTGGATCGGGAAATCAACAGCCCGTTCAGCCGCGATTCCGGTTGCTGCGGGCTGACCCTTGCCCAGTGTCATACTCTTCTGGAAATCGGATATCGCCGGGAGGTCTCCCTGGTCGATCTGGCTTCGCATTTCGGACTCGATACAAGCACTCTCAGCCGATTGATCCAGGGCCTTGTTCTTCTCGGACTGGTCGACAGGATGACCAATGAAAAAGACCGCCGCTATGTCTGCATCTCGCTCACGGATCAGGGTCGGAAGCTGTTCGATGACATCGAGGCGGTTTTCAATTCCTATTTCAGCCGGGTTCTCGAATTCATTCCCTCGGAAAAGAGGGAATCCGTGATCGAGAGCATCGGCCTCTTGTCGGACGCCGTCAGGAAAGGCAATGCAACCTCCCGGTGCTGTGAAGCCGACGGCGATCCTGAAGAGAAGATAACTCCGGAGAGGTAGGAGCGGGAAGCATGGCGGGAAAAAAGGAAATCGGCGCTTCTCGAGATACGTGCGATTGCGGCCCGGAATGCTGCGGATGGTCTTCGAAGAAAGAGGAAGAGGAAATCTTCCTCGAAGAATCGGATCGTTGGATTGAGGGCCGGACCGCGGCTCCCGCCGGACCGGTCCCGGTCGTCCGGACAAAGCTCGGCCGAACGGATGTTCTGGGAACGATCAAAGCCCGTCTCGGCCTGGGCCGGATGAACTATAAGATCAAGCCCGGTCTTTACGCCGTCGGGGGCGCCCATCCGGACTCGCCCGTCCTGGTCTCGGCCAACTATAAATTGAGTTTCGATGCGCTGCGCCGCGAATTGTCCGGTCTCGATGCCTGGATCCTCGTTCTGGACACGAAAGGGATCAATGTCTGGTGTGCCGCCGGCAAGGGGACGTTCGGGACTGATGAATTGGTGTATCGGATCGAAGACTCCGGCCTGGACCGGGTCGTTTCCCATCGGACGCTGATTCTGCCGCAGTTGGGCGCCCCGGGCGTCGCGGCTCATGATGTCGCGCGCCGGACCCGTTTCAAGGTCGTCTACGGACCCGTGAGGGCGGCCGATATCAAAGGTTTTCTCGCCGCCGGCATGAAAGCGACGCCGGAAATGCGCCGTGTTGTTTTCACCTTCAAAGACAGGTTGGTGTTGACGGCGGTGGAATTGATCAATCCGTTCAAGTATCTCCTCCCGGCGACCGCCGTCCTCGGCGTACTCTACCTCTTCGGGTTGCCGTTGCCGTTCCGTGAAATCTGGCTTCCCTTTCTGGGCGCCGTCCTGGTCGGCGCATTTCTCGTTCCGATCCTTCTGCCCTGGATTCCCGTCCGGGCCTTTGCCTTGAAAGGCTGGCTTGCGGGCGTGGCCTGGGCCGCGGCCGTCTGTTGGTTTCGGGGATTGATCCCGCCGGATGGAGCATCATGGGAATGGGCGGCGGCCTATTTGTTGCTGCTTCCGGCCGTTTCGACCTTCCTGGCCATGGGCTTCACCGGCTCTTCGACTTTCACGTCGCTGTCCGGAGTTCTCAAGGAAATGAGAGTCGCTGTGCCGGCCGTCCTCGTTTCGGCATCTCTGGGAATTGTTGTTCTGGTCGTTGCCTTGATCCGGGGTTTTTAAGAGGAAATCTTATGAACGAGCTTCGATATCTTCGAAACGTCGCGACATTGGCTTACGACCCCGACCTATGCACGGGCTGTGGGATGTGCGCCGCGGTCTGTCCGCACGGCGTTTTCTCCATTGAAGGGAAAAAGGCCTGGATTACAGATCGTGACCGGTGCATGGAGTGCGGCGCCTGCGCGAAAAATTGCCCGTTCGGCGCGATATCGGTCCGTGCGGGCGTCGGCTGCGCCTGGGCGATCCTGATCTCGGAGATCAGGGGAAAGGCCGTTCCGTCCTGCGGTTGATCGCGGCCGGTCCGTCCGGGCGGTGATTTGGAGATATTTTCAAGCCGCCTCTACAAGCCGTCCTCCCGTCCGCTCCATGTTTTCGGCTTCAAGAAAGAGGCTTTTCGATTCGATGAAGAGCCGGGGATCGACTCCCGCCGTCTCAGGAATATCGGGGAGAATCCTGACAAAGGAACTCTTCAGGTCCTTGGAGGCTTTGATCCGGATCGAGTAGCGGTAACGATGGAACGGGAAGGTGAGCTGCGGGGCCAGAACAAGATGAGCCTCGCGGCCATTCTCAATGGCGATTTTCCGTCTCTGGAATCCGTTGCGGACGATGATGTCTCCGTCGGATTCATTGAGAAGAAAATGGATGTCGATTTTTTTCAGAGGAGTGCGGGATATGAAGATTCTTTCCGTTTTTTGCCCGCCCTCGATCCGAAAGCTTTTCGTTTCCTTGCCGTAAGGACTGCCGTCCAGAATTTCGAACTCTCTCGGGATAGGGCCCTGCCAGGGAACTTCGGGAAGAGGTATCGGAATGTTGACGGACGCCCCGCCGGATGCGCCGTAAACGGTCCGCGGCCGGTTTCCGAAATAACCTTCTTTGAGATGAATGACTTTCATCGGCTCGCAGTCCTGCCCGCCGGGCCGGCAGAGCAGGTCTTCGGGCAGATTCCGGACGATCCACCGCCGGGCGATGGCGGCGGTGTCGTCGTCCCAACGCATGTATCCGTTGACGACGGTTCGCGCCGAAAGCGCCGCCAGCAACAGGACGACGGCTGCATGCAGAATGATGCGAACTTCCCGGGCCCCTTGTCTTTCCAGAAGAGAGGCGATGCCCAGACCGGCCAGGGCGGCATAAAAGGGAGACAGGACGACGAGATCGTTGCGGGGCTCCGAACCGGCCAGAGGAACGGCGGCCAGGAACAGAACGGGGAAAATGAAGAAGACCGGGACATGAGCGTCGCGCCGATAGAGGATGAGGCCGGCGATGCCGAAGAGGATGGCGATAAAAAAGAGCAGGCCCTCTCCCGATGCGAATGCGGAAACCGTGCGCTTGACGAATTGCGGAAAATCGATGGGTGCGGCCGTGGTTCCTCCCGGCAACCTCACGAGAATAATCAGGACGCGGCCGGTTAAAAAGCCCGCAAAACACGAAAATCCGGAGAAAAGAAGCCGGGCATTCAGGAACCGGGCCTTGAGGGAATCTGCCGGATTCTTGCGGGTAAGATGGGCGGCGACGATCGCTCCAACCGCCAGGACTCCACGAATATCACAGGCGGCTGCCAGGCCGGCAAAAAGCCCTGCGAGAAGATAGGGGAGTTGTTTTGAGGAATGGATGATTGAGGCCGAAAAAGCGATCGATATAAGAACAAACAGTCCGAAAAGCGCCACAGAATCCGGTTTTCCGCTTCCTGCGATGGGAATGAAGGCGATGGAAAAAAGAAATGTCCCCAGGATGGCCGCTTTCTCACGGAAGAGCTTTTTCAACGAAAGGAAAAGCACCGGGAGCCAGAGAAAACTCAGGAACGCCGATGCGATTCTGGAGATGAGAAGGACATGCTCGATCGTGAAAGGATAAGGAGAAGGCTCTTTGTGCAAGAAAATCACGGAAAGAAAAAGCGAGAGGCCCTTGAGAACAAGACCGGCGCCCCCCTCATAGGCTTCAAGAACGGCTTTCGCCGCGAAAACATCCCTCGGTTCGGGAACATCCGGGGACAGCCCCCAGAACCTCAGGAACAGCCCGGCCCCGAAAATCGCGAGGATCAGCAGGTTTCGGGTTTTTACGGTCACGGCCGTTCTGCCTCCTTCTCCAGGTCGTGAAACGCCAGCTCCATCTTTTTATCAAGGAAGAACTTCCGGACATCCGGCCGGATTTGGATGTTGTCGATGATCACGGGAAAATCCCCGATCCCCACATGGAGAGACACTTCGCCTCGATCGTTCCGGAAAGGGATCTCCCATTTCCAGAATCCGTCCGCCGCCGGGCCGCCGGCCGCCGGAGTTCGCGCGCGATCTCCCGAAACGATTTCAACGTCCGCGTCGGGAATGCCGCCGGGAGAGAATACCATGATTTCGGCCGTGTAATCTCCAGGCAGGAAAAACGGCAGATTCAGCCGCGCGTCCCGTTCGACGAGAAGCGCCTTCCCGTTCAGAAAGGCCCGGTCGAAGACAACGGGAAGGCTCTCCTCGAGATCCTCGGCTTCGAGATAGAGCGCCAGAGAATCGATGAGAAACTCCACATCCATCCCCGTCAGTCTTTCCATGCGCCGCGTCCAGTCGTCCATATCTTCGAGGTCATAAACGGACAAAGCTCTGTTCCATTCCCGGGCCGACAGGGGTTCGAAATCCCGTAACATTTTTCGCAGCGAGGCCTGGAGATATGCCGCGGCGTCGGGATTTTCCGGATGCCTTTCGAGCGCCTCGGCAAAACGGGCGGCGGCTTCCTCCCACATCCCGATTTGGAAATATTCATATCCGATCCTCAGCGGCTCGAAATGAATTTTGATGAGCAGGGGCCGTGCATCCAGGGACTGAATGTCCACGCGAGTGCCGGGTTCGGAGAAGGCCCGAATCCGGCGAACGGAGGACAGGCGATGGACGGCGTTTCCCCCTAGGCCGACGGTCAGAACATCGCGACCGATCCGAACCTTTTCTCCGCCTGTTCCGGCGACGAAGATGACAATCTCCCGGATGGGTTGCGGCGAAAGGATTGTCCTCACAGCCCGCCGGCCGCCTTCGAGCCGGATGATGAGATTGCTTTTTCCATACTCGCCGGGGGCGTCGAAAAACATGTCCCGCTCTCTCTGAATCAGTGAGAGCTGTCGGGGAAAGATCAAGGGGACATCTCTTTCAGGAAGCTGTTTCGTCGAAAAGATGAACTGGGTCGGGCTCTTGCTGGAGATTTCCTTGAGCGCGAATCTTTTGACAAGCGTGAATTCCCGGAAGATTTTGCGGTAAAACGAAATCTCCTTTTGGTAGTACTTGGCCCCGCCGCCGAATCTTTGAGGATGGAAATTCGAGACGTGAACGAACCGGGCGTTTTTCCTCAGCCGTTCGAAGGGCCGGTCCTTCAAAGAACTTCCAAAGATGAAGTGAACGCCGAGCTTGTATCTGTCCGGAAAGATTTCGGTGTATTTCGAAAACGGTGTGTGGATGAAAGACGTGTAGGTCTCGAAAATATTCCGGCTTCCCGGAGGAATATTCTCATAGATCCAGTCTTCCCCGTATTCGCAGGTGTCCCGTTCGCTGAACAGGCGCAACATGTCTTTGGCGACCTTCAAGGAAGGATAGGACGAAACAAGCAGGAGAACCGCCGCAAGAACGGCGGCGGCTCCGCGCGAAGGGCGAAGTTTTTTGAGCCTCTCCAGAATCCAGAGAAAACCGGCGGCGGCGATGATGACGTAAAACGGGATCAGGGCGAAATGTTCCCGGGGCCGGACGATCCCGAAGAAGCCCAGCCCGATGAGAATCGTAAAAAACGGATAGGAGAGAAGAAGAAGGTCCTCTTTTCCGCGCCGCCGGATCATCAGGACACATCCCAGGATCAGGAGGACGAACAGGGCCGTTTTGAGGGAATAGTGGACGGTGATTGCGGCGCCCGTATACTTGTTATAGAGAAGGAAATCCCAGATATTGGAAAAAGTCCGATCGACCATCCACTCGTCCTGATGCCGCAATATCCGGCTGTAGCGGGTCACGTTGGACCACCACCATCGGAAGGCCATCCAAATGGGGGGATTGCCCGCGATAAATCCGAAAACGGTGGCTCCGCCGGCCAGAAAAAGCTTCCCGTCGAAAAGGATCTTCACGATGTTTTTTTTGCCCGCCCATCGGAGAACATGAGCGACGAGAATCGTCAGGACGATGAAGACGGCGTTGTATTTGGATGCGACGGCCAGCCCCGCCGTCAATCCGGCGAGAAGGTAGGAGATGGATTTCCCCTCGCGGAGGATGGCGATGGTGAACAGAAAGGCGGGGAGGATGAAAAAGCCCATTTGGTTGTCCAGAAGAGCGGTATGGCCGACAAGGACGTGGTAGTAGGCGAAGCAGAGAAAAAAGGCGGACAGGAGTCCGACCGTTTCCCCGAACAGTTTTTTGGCGACGAGAAATGTCAACAGAATGGATGCGGCCCCGAAAAAGGCGGACAGCAACCTCAGGATGAGTGCGGTCGTGTGATAATCCCACTCCATGAGGCGGCCTTTTTCGACCGCTCCGATAACCTGGAAAAAAGCGTTCAGCCCCTTGAGAAGGTATCCCCCCAGATATTGGTAAAAAACGGGATAGCCGAGGTCCGCCTCGAAATACTCCGTATAGGCGGCTTGGGCCTGCCGGATCTGCAAATGATCGTCGGCCCGGTTGTGGACGCCGGCCGTTCCCCATATTCTCAGGATGAAGCCGACGGCGACAAGCAACCCGATGATCATTGGAGTCCGGTAGCGCCGAAAACCCGGCTTGCGCTCGTTCATGATGGAATTCCCGTTCCGTTCTTATGATCCCGGTTCCCGAAATGGGCCGGCGAATCATATCATTGCATCAAGATAAGAATCAAGATCGTCTATTGGATCTTCTTGAGGAGTTCGGCGACGGCGGCCTCCAGTTGTTCGTCCCGTCCTTCGGCGAGCGCTTCGAAAGAGTTCCGGACAAGGATGTCGGGTTCGGTCTGATGGTTTTCAAGATAGCCGATGCCCGCAACTTTGACTCCAAGCGGCGGGACACCCCAGCGGATGCCGGTCTCGCCGAGCGCTTCCCAACCGGCGAAGGTGCAGGTTCCCGGGACGGGCATGCCGACAAGTTTTCCGATCTTCATCATCTGATAAGCGGCGGCGTAACAATGCCCATCGCTGTAGTTGGCCTCGTTGACGAGCGAGATGCTGGGTTTGGTCCAGCGGAAATTGGGCTCGTAGCCGGCGCTCCGTGTGTCCGTCGTGTAGTTCATGAATTTCTCGCCGCTCAGGAACATGGCCAGGTCGGCGACCAAGTCCCCGCCGCCGTTGAACCGGGTATCGACCACCAAACCCTCCCGGTCGGCGAATCTTCCCATGACCTCATCGAAAGCCGAGCGGTAGGCTCCGTCGCTCATGCTGGGAACGTGAATGTAGCCCAGCCGTCCGCCGCTCAGCCTGTCGACTTCGTCCCGGTTGCGCCGGACCCATCTTCGATAAAGAAGGGCCGCCTCCTCGCGGGGTGTCACGGGTTTGACGGCGACCTCGCGCTTTTTCCCGTTATGGCTCAGGACGAGAAGCGTGTTTTGTCCGGCCTTGCGGTTGAGGAACGGGGCCGGATCCTCTCCGGCTCCGATCGTCCGTCCGTCGACGGACTCGATGATCGTTCCCGGTGCGATGTCCAAACCGGCCTTGTCCAGCGGCCCCCCTGAAATGACTTCCACAATCCTCATTCCCGGGCCTGGATAGGCGGGGTCGGCGATGACGCCCAGGGAGGCGGTTTCATCGGCGTTTTCAACGGACGCATTGAAGCGGGCCCCGCTGTGGCTGACGTTGAGCTCGCCCAAAAGTTCGCTGAGAAGTTCGGCGAGCTCGTGGTTGTTGCCGATGTCCGGAAGATGCTTTTCGTATTCGGATTTAAGAGCCGTCCAGTCCGCTCCATGATGTCCGTCCGTATAGAACGTTTCGAGAGTCCTCCTCCAGACATGTTCGAACATCTCTTTTCGCTCGGCGGCCTGATCGACGGTCATTTCGCCGCGGAAGACGATGGTGTCGCGCTTACCGCTCGACGGATCGATCTTCGACAACCCGCCGTCGGCCAGAAGGAAAATGGATTTATGGTCCTTGTCCCAGGCCAGCGTGCCGCTTGAGGCGTTGAGGGCGGCGAGCATTTTCGTTTCCCGTGTCTTGAGGTCGGTCGTCCACAGGTTCAACCCGCGTTCGAATCGGGCCAGGTAATAGAGCGTGTCTCCGTCCCGGTTGACCAGGGCGTCGCCGAGAGACGATGAATGGAGGGTCAGCCGGGCTCTTCGTTGTTCGAGACCGTCCCAATCGATCACCAGTTCCTTGACCTCTTTCTTGTCGTCGGCGTCTTTGCCGTCCTTGGGCTTTTCGTCCTTGGCTTTTTTCTCCTCGATGTCCTTGAGCAAGGCGGCGTCTTCCTTGCTCAGGCGGAAGCGGTCCCAGGCCTCGCGCGTGAAGAACAGGGCATAGGCGTCGCTCTGGGTCCCGCCGCTCCAGGCCACGGACTTCAGGCCGTCGCGGTTGCTGAACCAGATCGCGGCGGTCCCGCCGAGAATCCATTTCGGACGGCGGTCGTCGAATCCGCTCAGGGTCAGATTGACGGCCTTTTCCGTTCCGTCGGCCTTGACGAGTCCCATCTCGCCGGGACTGAAGCCGGGAACGGACAGGTGGAAAAGGATCCAGCGTCCGTCCGGGCTCCACTCGAAGTGCTGGTCATTGTCGCGCATGGAAAAGAGCTCCCGGTCCGTGAGCAGGGTCCGGGTTTGTTTCGACTCGAGATTGAGGACCTTGAGCGTCATGCGGTTCTCGATGTAGGCGATCTCTTTGCCGTCGGGCGAGTAGGCGGGCTGGGTGTTCTGGTGCTCGTTGACGATCACGGGCGTTTCCTCGAGAACCGTGGAGGCGTAGAAATAAGGTTCCTCGGGCCGGGTTCGCCGTGTCTCATAAATCCCCCAGCGCCCGCTGCGCTGTGAGGCGTAGAGGAGAGCCTGGCCGTCCGGGGAGAAGGAGACGCCCCGTTCCCGGCCGCCTGACGAAGTCACGCGTTTGGTCATGCCGCCGTCGACGTTGGAGGCGAACACGCTGCCGCGGACGATGACGGCGATCTCCTTGCCGCTCGGCGCAACGGCAAACTCCCGTGCGCCCCCGCTGATCGGGACGACGACCTCATTGTTGGTGCGGGCGTCGGCGGACAAGGTGATTGAAATGCGCTGCGGCTCTCCGCCTTCGCGTTGGGTATAGATCCCGCCGTCCCAGCCGAAACACAGGGTGCCGTCAACGGCCGCACTCAGGAAACGGACGGGATGGGTTTTAAAGGTCGTCACCTGAGCCGAGGGGCCGCCCTCGACGCTCATCCGATGGACGTTGAACGTGCCGCTTTCCTCGCTCAGGTAATGGAATTCCGTGTCGCCGTTTGTGAAAACGGGACTGCGGTCCTCGCCGTCGGACTTCGTGATCTTGGTATGGCGGCCGGTCTGTGTGTCGAAGACCCAAATGTCGCGGGTGACGGCCGAAGTGTGGCGTTTGCGCCACTCGTTTTCGCCGCCTTTCTTGTCGTGATAGATCAAATAGCGTCCGTCCCGGCTGAGATGAACATCTTCGGCCGGGGTCGTCAGAACCTGAACGGCCCGTCCACCGTCAACGGGCACCCGGTAGAGCTCGGGCAGATATCCGGTGGGAAAGCCGCGGTGGGCGGCCGTGTCCGTCCGGGCCGCGCCGAAATAAACATCCCGCCCGTCCGGGCTGAAGGTGAAGGGGATTTCAGCCGCCGAATGGGAAGTCAGGCGGCGGGCCGGACCGCCTTCGGCCGATATGATGAAGATGTCGAAGTTGCCGAAGCGGTCGCTGGCGAAAGCGATGGTCTTTCCGTCGGGGCTCCAGACAGGCTTGAAATCGTGGGCTTCGTGCAGGGTCAGGGGGACGGCGGAACCTCCGGATGAGGAAACCCGGTAGATGTCTCCTTTGTAGACGAAGACGATTGTGGAGCCGTCGGGCGAGATGGCCGGATAGCGCAGCCAGGACGGGGAAGCCGGTCCTGCGGCGAATGCGGCGACAGCGGTAAGCCATACGGCTGCGATGAGGCTTAAAGAAAACCGGCAATATTCAATATTTCGAAGGACAGGGTTTCCGGATTTCATTTTGGGTCTCCTTTCTCCGGAGTCAGAGGGCGCTTCAAAATGATAAACCCGCCGGCCTCCCGCGGTCAAACTGAGAAGCCGTCGCCTCTTCCGGCCTTTTCAACCTGCTTGGACCGATGGAAGTCACTGACAGCTCTCGTCTTCAGCCCGTTTGAACCCCGGCGATCAGGCTTGCCCGGCGCTGGAATCCGCGCAGCGATGGATGATCGGCAACCTTAATCTCAGGTCGGGGCAGGTCAGGGTTTTTGGAAAACAACGAGAATATCCCGCCAGGGTTCTTTCCAAGAGTCGAGAATGCGGAAATCGAAGTGGGTCACCATCTTTTCCACGATTTCCCAGGTCAGGAAGCGGAATCGGTCGAAGTGCTTGTGACCGCCGATATTGAATACGGACTCCGTTTCGAATTTTTTCCAGCCGTCCTCGGAAATCAGGTTGGCGAAATGCAGGACTCCGTATCCGCTGGGTTTCAGAGTCCGGCGGATCTCCCCGAGGTAGGAAAACGTGTCTTCGATGTCCAGGTGGACAAAAACATCAAAGGAAAAAATGAGATCGAAGGCGGCGTCGGAAAACGAGTTCAGGTTGCATCCGTTGAGCTTGGCGAAGCGGACGTTTGAACGGCCGGCGAGTCGATTTTTCGTGCGCTCGAGCATGTGCCGGGATACGTCGCCGCAAACCAGACGGATATCGCGTGAAGCCAGGATCTCGCTGTATTTACCGCCGCCGCAGCCGATTTCGAGGACCTCGTCTCCGGATCTCAGGTAGGGGGAGACGAAATCGCCGACGACTTTTTCCGTGAGATCCGGCGTTCCCCACTCGTCGCCGAGAAAACGGTGGCCGGTTTTCCGGACCTCGCGGTCCCATCGCGCGGAGTAAGCCGACCAGGCTTTGTCGTAATCAGAAGGAGCCGGGATCGATTTATTCCGGACTTCCAAAGTCCTCTCTCTCTCTCTCTCTCTCTCTCTCTCTCTCTCTAATGTGATCTCTGAGTCGATCCCGATAATAACGAATGCGCCACAATCCTTTCATTTCACCCTCGAAGTATCACTTGAATCCTGATAAATATCATAACAAAACTCCCATGGTGTTGCAATTCCTTTCAAGTTGACTCCCTCTTCGATCCTGATGTAGCATGGAGCGAAGATCAAGGAGGTCCCGATGCCTGCTCACGCCAAAAATCCCCACCTGCCTTTCGGCGATCAGCGAACCGCGCCCTGGTACGGCAAGGACATTATCTCCACCAAGCAGTTCAGCCGCGCCGACCTGGAATATATTTATGCGGTGGCCCACGAAATGCGGGTCATGGTCGAGCGGGTCGGCACCTTCGACCTTCTCAAGGGAAAAATCCTGGCCAACCTCTTTTATGAACCGTCGACTCGAACCTCATCCTCCTTCGTCGCCGCCATGCAGCGTCTGGGCGGCAGTGTGATCTCCATCAACGAAGTGCATTACTCCTCCGTGGCCAAGGGCGAAAGCCTGCCCGACACAATCCGGACTCTGGAATGCTATGCCGATGTCATTGTCATCCGCCATCCCGAACTCGGTTCGGCGGCCATCGCCTCCGAAGCCGCCCGCAAGCCGGTCATCAACGCCGGTGACGGCGTCGGCGAACACCCCACGCAGGCTCTTCTGGACGGTTTTACCATCCATGAGGAACTCGGCCGCCTGGATAAATTGACGATAACCATGCTGGGCGACCTCAAGTACGGGCGGACCGTTCACTCCCTGGCCCGGCTCATGTCGCTCTACAATGCGAAGATCCATTATGTCTCACCCGAAATCCTGCGGATGCCTCCCGAAATCATCGCCGAACTCGATGCCAAGGGGATATCTCAAGCCGAACACACGGCCTTGGATCAGGTCCTCCCTGAAACCGACGTCCTTTATGTCACCCGCGTCCAGAGAGAACGATTTCCGAGCGAGGATGTCTACAACTCGGCGCAGGGTGCCTATGTCATCGACAAGGCCGTCATGAAGGCGGCCAAGCCGAAAATGATCGTCATGCATCCTCTCCCGCGCGTCAACGAAATCAACGTCGATTTCGACGATGACCCGCGGGCCGCCTATTTCCGCCAGATGGAATATGGTCTCTATGTCCGGATGGCCCTGCTGTCCATGGTTCTCGGCAAGGCCTGAACCTGAGGCCTCCAAATTGACCTTGCTCCGTTAATGGCTTACACTGACCTCTCAATGAGGAGGTGCCCCGCCATGATGAAAACCGCACGTTTCAAAGTGTTTTCCGCCGCAATTCTTTTGACCATGCTTGCCGTCATCCCGGCCTTTGGACAGAGGACGGGCTTCACTCGGGAGGAATTCGATCGCCGCCGGACCGCCCTGATGGAAAACCTCGGCAACGGGGCCGTCATCCTCTTCGGCGATGCGGCCGTGCCGGCCGGCGCCCACTTCCGCCAGGACAACGATTTCTTCTATTTTTCCGGGATCGAAGCCCTCGGCGCGAAACTCATCATAATGCCTGCTGAGCGGCAGGCATTTCTTTTCCTGCCTCTGCTGACCCCGCGCGAGGAAATGGTCGATGGCCCGAATCTCCTCAAGGACCCGGAAGGTAAATCCAAGACCGGCTTCACCGACATTTATCCGACGAGCTATTTCGACGAGTTCCTGGCCCGCAACCTGGCTCGTTTCAAGGGACGCTTCCATGTCCGGCTTTCGCCGCGGGACACCATGGATCAGTCGCGGTCCGAAACCGCGCTCATGGCGGCACGCCGGGCCCGCACCCATTACAATGATCAGATTGCCATCGACGGTCACCGCCTCGCCAAACTGAAAGAACGCTACCCGCAGATGGAATTCCTCGATGTCGCTCCGGCGATCGACGCCCTGCGGGTCATCAAGTCCGCCGAGGAAATCGAAATACTCAGGCGGAACGGCCGGATTTCGGCGGCGGCCGTCAGACAGGCCATGCTGGCCGGAAAGCCCGGCGTCTTTGAATATGAAATCGAGGCCGCGGCCGTTTTCGTCATTTTGAAACATGGAGCCAAGGGGCCGGCTTATGCGCCCATCGTGGGTTCGGGGCCCAACTCCTGCGTTTGGCACTACGACAAGAACTCCCGCCGCGTCGAGGAAGGGGACCTCATCCTCATGGATTTCGGAGCCGATCTCGATAATCTGACCATGGACATCACCCGGACCTGGCCGGCTTCAGGCCGTTTCACGGACGAGCAGAGAGAGGCCTACCGGACAGTGCTCGAAGTCCAGAAGGCCTGCATCGAAGCTTATCGGCCAGAGGCGACTTCTCAGTCCGTCCGTGACCACGTTGCCGCCGTCATGAAAGCCAAGGGCATCGACGCCCGCGGTCTTCTGGGCGGATTCGGCCACGGCGTCGGGCTTTCCGTTCACGACGTTCCACTCGGCGGGGTGCTCAAGGAAGGGATGGTTTTCGCCATCGAGCCGGGCTTGTATTATCCCGAGAAGGGCTTCGGCATCCGCATCGAGGACACCGTCCTTATCACCCGCGACGGATGCAAGGTTTTAACGGCCGGCGTTCCCAAGGAGATCGAGGAGATCGAGACGCTGCTGGCCGGCCGGGATCAAAAGTCCCGCGAATAAACGATCGTCAACCCGAAGCTCGGCGTCTCCCGTCAAAAAAACCTTGAAAGTCGGGGAAAACCCGACTAAAATACTACGCTTAAGCCGTCCGCTTAGATTTACTTGGACAAGGAGTTGGCCATGAAAAAAACATATTTTACGAGCGAAAGCGTCACCGAGGGACATCCCGATAAGCTCTGCGACCGGGTCAGCGATTCCATCCTCGACGATCTGCTTCGGCAGGATCCGAATTCCCGGGTCGCCGTCGAAGCCTTGACGACGACGGGCACGGTCCACATTGCCGGCGAAGTCACGACCAACGGATATGCCGATGTCCAGCGAATCGTCCGGAAAACTCTCAAAGACATCGGCTACACCGATCCGCGGTTCGGCATCGACTGCGAGGATGCGGGCGTCTGGTCCGCCATCCATGCTCAGAGCCCGGACATTTGCAAGGGTGTGACCGCCTCGAAGACCAAGGAGCAGGGAGCGGGCGATCAGGGCATGATGTTCGGCTTCGCCTGCAATGAAACCCCTGAACTCATGCCGCTTCCGATCACGCTCGCCCACAAGCTGACCATGAGACTGGCGAAAGTCAGGAAAAAGGGCATTGTGAAAAGCCTCGGCCCGGACGGCAAGAGCCAGGTGACGGTCGAATATCACGACGGCAAACCCGCCCGCGTCGAAGCCGTAGTGATCGCCCAGCAGCATATCGATGACCTTTCCGAGAAAACCCTCGCCAAAGAGATCCGAAAACACGTCATCGAACCCGTCTGCGGCCGCTGGATGGACAAGAAAACCAAGGTCTTCATCAACGCTACGGGACGGTTCGTGATCGGCGGACCTGAAGGCGACACCGGCGTCACCGGGCGCAAGATCATCGTCGACACCTACGGCGGCATGGGCCGTCACGGCGGCGGCTGCTTCTCCGGAAAGGATCCCAGCAAGGTCGACCGGAGTGCCACCTACGCCTGCCGTTATATCGCCAAAAATATCGTGGCGGCCGGCCTGGCCGACCGGTGCGAAGTCCAGCTCGCCTACGCCATCGGCGTGGCGGCGCCCATGGCGATCCATGTCGACACGTTCGGCACCGGAAGAATCCCAGAGACAAAAATTGTCGAACTGATCAAGAAACATTTCCCGATCAAGCCCAAAGACATCATCGAAACGCTGAAGCTTCGCCGTCCGATCTACACCAAGACCTCCGCTTACGGCCACTTCGGCCGCAACGATCCGGACTTCACCTGGGAGAAGACCGACAAGGCGGCCGCCCTCAGAAAAGAGGCCGGTCTGCCCGCGCGCCGGAAAAGCTGAAGACCATCCTCCGCCATCAGGTGGAATAGTCAAACATCTTCGGCTTTTTCCGGAATGAGTTCCGCGAGGATGCTGCCGAACATTTCGAGATCGGCGGCGTCAAACAGTACGAAACGGACGATCTTGACGCAGGACAACCGGGGTGCCTCCTCGACGATCGCCGCCAGGGCCGTCCGGGCCGCAGGTTCGAGCGGGTAGCCGAAAGCGCCCGCCGAAATCGCCGGAAAGGCGACGGATCCGAGGCCGTGATTTTCCGCAAGGTGGAGGGCGTTGCGGTAACAAGTGGCGAGCAGATCTTCGGACGGTTCGTCTTGCCCGTAAACCGGGCCGAGGCAGTGGATCACGTGGCGGTTGGGCAGCCGGTGGGCGCCCGTGATGACGGCCTCACCCGGCCGGATGGGCGCAAGCGGGCGGCACTCCTCATCAAGTCCCGGACCCGCGGCCCTGTGAATCGCTCCGGCCACGCCTCCGCCCGGCCTGAGTTCGGCGTTGGCCGCGTTGACGACGGCGTCGAAACCGGGCTGCACCGCGATATTCCCCCGAACGCATTCGATCGTCAGGCCGTTGATTTTTCTCAGAAACATGCCGTCCTCCTCCCTTTTCAGGGCCGCGGCCCCGGGACGGGCGCATCCTCTCCGGCGTAATAATCGATCATCCGGGAAATGGCGGCCTGACAGACGCGGCAGAACTCGCCCGTGGGGCTTGAGATCATGAGGCAATGCAACATTGAGCGGAAGAGGCCCTTGGCGGCGTAACCGGCGCCTTCGAAGGCCCCGACCTTGTCTTCGAGATGGCGGAAGCGGGCGCGGACCTCCTCGATCCGTTTTGCGAAATCATCGTCGGCGGCCTTGTGCCGGGCCTGGAGGTTTAGGAACGCTTCGCCTGAGAGGCCCGATGCCTTGGCCTCCTCGATCTCTCGGGCTGCGGCCTCCCGGCTCTTACGGCGTTCGTCCTGGAGAGCCTCGATTTCCTCCTTGCCGTGCGGGGTCGGGATCGGAATGCCGGGCGAAAGAAGGTCTTTCCACTTGATGTTTTCGGGATCGAGAAGGGCCGTGATGTTGGGTTCCAGCGGTTCGATTCCCGGGGGATAGAACTCGTTGTAGGAGACCTCGGAGGTGTAGTACTCGTCGGCCAGGCCGGCGAAGGAATGGCCGAACTCGTGGATGAAGACGTCCTTGCTCCGGACGTTGTCGACCGTCGTGATGCAGTAGTCGTTGTAGATTCCGCCGCCGCCGTAACGGGGGCTGTTGACCATGACCACGATCGTGTCGTAGGGAACCTGAGAGGCGATCTCGCGGAGGCGATGGAGTTTGTCGACGAGGAGATAGCGGTCGAGGTCGAGGGCGTTGAAAGAGGCGTCGAGGGCGGTCTTGCGGAAGAGGCCCTGGCGCGGTTCGTCCACGGACGATTCGAGGGACGGACGCAGGACGGCCGTGACGTTGAACCGGTCCTGGGCGCTCTTGAAAGGCTCGACCGAGAAGAGCCAGCCGGTCATCCGGTCGGCGTCGGCGCGGAACTTGGCTTCTTCGGCCGCTGTGTAGCCCTCGGCGACGATGACGACATCCACGCGTTCGAGGGGGTCGCCGGTCTGTTGAACTTCGTAGATCGTATCCGCTCCGGCCGCCCCCCCGCGGATGATGTGATAATCCCCGGGATCGATTTCGGCGGAAAAGAGCGGCTGGAGGACATTGTCCCTATCCCGGACCTCCACCGCAAAAACGAAAGGCTTCTTCGGATGGGGGATGCGGACCGGCCTCTGGAAAACGCGCCGAATGCCTTCGGCGGCCGGGGTTGTGGTTTTATATTCCCCGAACAGGCAGTCGAATCCCCGGGAGAAGATCAGCGTACCGGTTGCGGCGTCGATGACCTTGACCGCATAGCGCCCGAGGTTGAAGGGATCGACGAGCCGGGTCCGGTTTTCGGGCCAGAGCGGCTCTTCGATGATCCGGTCGACGGCGACCTGTTCCTCGGCGGCGTGGCCGATCTGGTAGAGATCGAACCGGAGCGCCCGGCCGGTGAAATGATCGTCGAAAAGGACTTCGGCGGTGTGCCGGGACTCGGCCGAGGCGGGGGGATAAGCGGCCGCCGCGGCTGACGCCGGCACCGCCCCTCCTGAAAATAACATGACCAGCAGAAGTGCGGACCCCAGACTTCGGTGAAGCCTCTTGATTGTGAACACGGCGCCCTCCTTTCGGCGGTTTTCCTTCATAAAAGAATATGCATATCCCGGAACGTTTTCAAGATGCTCCTGTTGTTGGGCTTCGAAAAAATTAGGATTGTGCAGTCCGCCGGCCGGCTCCCCGCTGCGAGATGCGGGTCTTGCCTACCAGTCGTCTATAGATGTCGCGAGCGGATCAAGAACTCCCATGCGCTAGGCCTCAAACATGACTCCCATGCCGCCCCGGCCGATCTCGTCGGTCCGGCACTTCGGACACTTCACTGGGGCACCCCCCTAGAATCTAATGAGATTCATGCCCCTTAAACCCTTCGTGAATCAATATATGTCGAGGGCGAGGTTATGTCAAACGCGGTTCTTTGCTATCCAGCGAACCAAGCCCGCCTGCACCTTGCGGACATCCTTCAGATGATCCCGGCAGATCTCATAAAGTTCTTGAGGCCCTATTTCATGATAGAAATGCACCATTCTGTTTCTGTAACCGGCCATGTCCCTCAGAAGCTCGGCCTCCTTCGGGGTCAGGACTTTCTTTTCCAACAGCCCTTGGGCGATCTCTTTGTATTCCGTGACCGGGCTGGCGAACTTCTTCGACAGAATATGCCGGCCGATATCGAACAGGGCCTCGAGGGCTCTTCTCAAGTAGGATTCCGCCGCGGCCGCGTGATGGCGGTCCCGCAGGAAGTCCTTCTTGGTCCGCAGGGGAAGCTCTTCGATGGCCGCCAGCATTTCCTTGACCCATTCGATCCTTCGGGAGACGACTGCTTCGCTGATCTTCCCGCTCGTCATCGACCTGCCCCCAAAACGGCCTCGCGACGGATCCTCTCGAACGGATAAATATCCGCGGCCCTTCGCATGACGTAGAGCTGGTACTCGGCCTCGTCGGTCTCGTCGGCCGCATACAGCAGCTCCCCTCTGACTATCTCCAGCGCAAGAAAGGCCGGAGCATCGGGAAGGACGACGAGGTCGACTCGCGGGACGCCGAAAACGCTTTCGAGGGACTGGGCTATCTTCACTTTTTCCCTCATGGTCAACTGTTTTTCCGGCATGATCCCGATGTCGAGGTCGGCGGGCCCGGCGGCAAGACGACGCTTTTTCCCTTTCACCAAGGCGAGGGCTTCTTGGGCGCGGCTGCCGAAGGCGTAAAGGAGCCGGAGGCCGAAATCGGCCGCCAAGGCATCGATCCGCCGCTTCGCTTCGATCATAAGGAAACCTTTCATGGTGAATTCTATCACGCGGGCGGCCGGTGTCAATTCCCCTCAGAAATCCACATGGCCTGAACCCTTTTTAGCTTCGACTTTGACTGCTGGATCATATTGATAATATTATGTTTAGGAAAATATCAATTTCGCGATTTTTTAGATCTTATTTAATATCAACAATATCCAGCAGCCAAAGCAGATAGAAAAAGCGAATGTTGTTTATTATGTACGACTTCCAGCAGCCAGAGCGGCCAGCTTTTGGAAGCGGGGGAGGGTGCGTAGAGGGGCCCAGACCGAACAGGGTCCCGTGAGAAAGCTCCTTGGCGGAAAACACGAGGGTCTCTGTGGGGGAAGCGGGCGGGGGGATGTCAATCTCAGAGGGGCGGCAATGAACATTCCCTTTCAACAGGATGGACTTTCTTTCCTAGAGCCGGAGGGCAAGGTCGGCACCCGGTTGCTCGTTTTTACCGCCGAGAGACTTCCGCCGCCGGAGGATGTCTTTCAGGAGCTCCTGTCGGACGCTGACCCTCCGGTCGAGTCATTATCGTGAATAGCACTGATTCCGAGAGAAGATATTTTGTCGATTTTCGGGTCTCATTTCGCCCCGCTCAACCGGCCTGACCCGCGCGGCTCGATTTCTATAATTAGCTGCGGATCTGCGGCGAGTTGTCCGTGGCGCGATCGACATGAACTTCAAGGAAGACAGGGAGTGGGTTGTCGTCAACTTCAAGACGGTCGATTTCGAGAGAGATCCCCGGCGAAAGGTCGCCTTCGAAAGCGAACTCCATCGTTACGCATGGGCGGTTTTGACATTTCGGCAGTTTCGGACTAAAATTTCAGTAAGGTCTTGTTAATCAGGGGCGTTGCCGATGCTGTCTCCAACCCGCTTATGCAACAGGCCACTCCTTTGGAGAGGGGTTTAATCTCTGAGGATATAAGGAGGGAGAGATGCGGGTCAGATGCTTTTATGTTTGTGCGGTTTTCTTGGTTTTTCTTTTTAGTGTGGGATGGGCCCGGGCCGAAACCGTGAAGCTGAGGGTCAAGGTGACGACGGCCAACATCCGGCTTGACCCCGATCTGGAAAGCCGGATCATCGGGAAGGTCCATGCCGGGACGATCCTGGAGTCCGATGAGAGGATCGGAGATTGGTTCAAGGTCGCCTTTCAGCCGGGCCAAGATGAGACTTCGATCATCGGCCACATTCATGTTAGCACGATAGAGATCCTGGCCGGCCCGGCCGATATCGCGGAGGTCGTCCCCATCGAAGCTGTTTCCGAAGAGGCCGCTCCGGTCATGGAGCCGGCGGTTCCCTCAGCTGAAACCTCCGCGCCACAAGGCCCCGGTCGCCGCATTGCCGTCAGGTTCACCGGCGGGCTCGGATATCTTGACGGGGGGGATACCTCCGCCAACAGGACCTCCTATTCTGCTTATATGCGGGACCGCGAGCGGCAACCGGGATCCGGGATATCCGTCGAGGGAGAAACCGAGAGCATCCACACGGGAACGAATTGGGAAGCCGAGGTGGTCTATGAACTCAACAGCCGGCTGGACATCGGCTTCGGTGTCGGATATATCCACGCCGGCAAGGATAAGGGCCAGAGCCGGATCGTCTCCCAATGGTCGGGACGGGTCGTGACGGTCGACCGGGGGACGTCGCTCAGCGCTGTCCCCGTCAAACTGGGCGTTTTCTACTCTCTCCTGAAAGGAGGCAGATTCCATGTCGTTGTCAATGCCGGTGCGGCCTACTACCTGGCGACATGGCAGGAATCCATGGATTTTCTCTCTGAAGCACCGGGGTCCTCGTATTGGGCAAAATACGTGACGAAGACCCACGGCGGGGGGATCGGATTTCACGGCGGCCTGGGCCTGGAGTACCGGCTGTCGCGAAACATGGCCCTTGTGGTCGACGGTATCGGGAGATATGCAAGGTTCGGAGGATTCGAGGGAGAATATTCCGAAAAGAATTCATCGGGAGCCGATGTCACCATGCCCGGCAAGCTCTACTATTATGAATGGAGCTTCGACAACAACACTTATCCCTGGCTGGAACTCTTCGACCGGGATCCCAACCAGATCAACTTTTCCGATCCGGTCAAAAATATCCGGGATGCCGTTTTGGACTTTTCCGGATTCTCCTTAAGGGTGGGCATCAAGATTTCTCTCTAAGATGTTTTCCCTTTTGCACAGGAAGTCCGGCCGGTCCGGGTACTCCCGGCATCAGCCGAAGTCGTCATCCGGGATGCGATTTTAAAAAGCCCTTGCGGAAAATCCCTTCATAAAACCGCAGCAAGATCGACAACCCTGGGTTCAAAGGCGGGCGATCAGGGTTTCGAGATAGCGCGATTTCATCTGCTTCGAGGCCATGGCCTGTTTGATCGGCGGAAGCTTCAGGATGACCCCGAGAATCGCGGCCATGGCCCGGTGGCCGGCGTGCGCCTGGTTGTCGAAAACCAGATTCTGGAGCTTGCCCCTCTCGATGGCCATGAGGACGGCCTTGTGGGTGGAATCGAGCGGCGTGATGACCCGCTCGGGCCTCGAGACGAGCCGGAGGCTCTTCGATTTGCAGACTCGGAGGCAGATGCCGCATCCCAGACAGACCTGTTCATCGAGCTTGGCTTTTTTCTTCCGCGGGTGAGCCGGGTCGTTGGCGGAGATCAGGGTCATGGCTTCGACGGGGCAGACGGCCACGCACTCGCCGCATCCGTTGCACGAAACGGGATCGATCTCGGGAAGAAAATTCGTCGTGTGAACGGGCCGGAGAAGTCCGAAGCGGCGCTGGGCGATCATGGCCTCGCAGCAACAGCCGCAGCAATTGCAGATGAAACCCACGCTCTTCCTGACGTTCTCGCCGAACTGAACGAGATTGCGTTCCCGGGCCTCGTCGAGGAGCGCCAAGCCCTCGGCGACGTCGACGGACCGGGCATAGCCGTGTCGGGCGAGGGAGGCCGCCGTGGTATTGAAGGTCATGCAGATATCCTGGGGCGCGTCGCAGGCCCGGCCGGCATGCTCCATTTTGTGCCGGCAGTAGCAGAGGCTGATGCCCCGATGGGAGGCCGTTTTAACGACCTCGCTCGCCCGCTCGTAGTCGAGGACGTGGAGAGCGTTGCCGTTCGTCAGAACGGATTCGTTGACGAAAACCCGGCCGAGCTGGGTTTCACCCTGGGTGAACAGCGCCTTGATGAAATCTTCCTCGACGGTGATATATTGGTAGAAAAGTTCGGCCAGGGCTTTCTGGTCGATGTCGCCGCGAAGCCTCATCATCGAAAATTCGAAGAACCCGGCCATGGGCGGCGGCAGGACGTAATACCGGTTTTTTCGGCCTTGAACATCAATAAGAAGCGCCCGGCCTGCCAGGGTCTCCAGGACCTTTTCGGCCTCGGGGAGAGGCATCTTCCAGGCTCGGGCGGCTGTCTTTGCGGTGAAAGGCTTGATGGGAATCAGGGCCACGAGCGAAGCCTCCTTTTCGCTCATGAGCATCTTGAGAATTTCGTAGAGGAGCTTGGAAGGCGTTACGCCCTGGGGAAACTTGTTGAGTCGCTTGATGAGCTGCTCATAGCCTGATTTTCCGGTCCTGTGAGCCATATATTCTTATTACAATAATCCGGCTTTCTGGGCAATCCTTATTTTGTGGATTTCATCGGCTGCGGCTTCAAATAGGTCAGGCTTCTCCAAACCCACTCCGCCGGGCCGAACCGGAAACGGCGCAGCCAGAGAGGACTGAGCGCGGCCTGGACCGCGAAAATCACCATGGTAAGAAGGAAGCTCTGCCAGATGCTCACTTTTCCGTAGAGAGCGAAACCGTAGGAATGAAAGAGAATCGCGCCGATGATGCTCTGCATCAGGTAATTCGTGAGGGCCATGCGTCCGACCGAAGCCAGCCTGTCCGCAGCCGGCTTCAGGAATCCCCTCCGGAACAGCAGGGCGATGCCCGAGATATAGGCCAGGGTCAGCGCCGGCCCGCCGAAACCGAAACACAGGACGCCGAGGGCGTTGGGCCAGGTCGGATCGCCCGGCTGCCCATGATAGGAAACCCAGGCGAAGATGATGTTGGCCGGAAGCCCGATGATCAATCCCCAACGAAAAATCTTTCGAAAGGCCGGCAGGTGTTTTTCGATGTCGGCCAGGATCCCCCGGCGGGCGGCCAGCATTCCCAGAAGAAACATGGCCATGACGTTGGGATAGAAGAACAGGAGACCGGGCAGCAGGGTCAGCCACTCCGTGATTCTCATCCCGACGATCTCGGCGAAAGACCCCCGGGCATAGACGTCGAGGGCCGTCATGACCTGGGCGTTGAGTCGTTCGACCTGGGCGTTCATGCCGGCCTGAATCTCCGCCGCGGCTTTCGGATCCATGGAGGCCAGGCTGAACATCAGGGTCATGAGGACGGTGAGAATGATGGGGATCAGGATGAAGGCGAGTGCCCAGCGGAAGATTTTTCTGTCGGAGGCCTTCCTGAACAGGATCAGCAGAAAACCGAAAAGCGCATAAAAGATCAGGATGTCCCCGGCCCAGAGAAGAACCATGTGAAGGATGCCGATCAACAGGAGGATGAACACCCGCCTTGCGTAAAGGGGGAGAATGGTTCGTCCTTCGGATACCGGCTTGTTGAGAAAGAGCCAGAAGCCGTAGCCGAAAAGCAGCGAGAAGAGAGTGTAGAATTTGCCTTCGAAAAACAGCTTGATGACAACCTCCATAATCCTGTCGGGGAGACCTTCCCAGAGCCGGATGGAGGCCAGCATGGTCGTGACCGGGGCGTTCATCAGTGGCATGTTGACGGCCAGAATGCCGAAGATGGCCGTGCCCCGGAGAATGTCAAGAAGCGGAATCCTTTGACTGGCGGCTATGGGTTGAACACGTTCCGTCATTTTCGCCCTCCTCTATCGTTTTTATACGCATTTCCGGTGTCCGGGTTTCCTTTCCCGGGCAAATCGGCCTGTTTCCCCCTTTGCCGGCCATTTTCAGGTGCTCCCGGGAGGCGCTTATCGCCTCCCTTAAGTTCTTTTCACGCCCAAGCCTGGATCGTGGCTAATCAGAGCCGAAGTTGAATTGAACGAATTGATCAAACAATGTCCGAATCCCCGGATCGAAAATCTGAACGGGATACGAGCTGAAACCGCCAACAGGACATGACATTAGGATGTGACGGAGGATTTCGAAGCCCGTTTGCTTCGGTACATCTCCTCATCGGCTTCGCGCAGGACATCGTCGATCTCCATCCCGTCGCGGAAAACGCCGGGGCCCGAGTGTTGACACATCCGGCGGCATTTCATATTAATAAGCATACCGGAGTGAGACGATCCGCCGGCACGGACGTCCTCTTTTAAGAGAGAACCCGGTGCAAAATGCAGACCGGAGGGAGAGACAACGATGGATTCGGTCATCGCGGCCGTCGCCGAAAAGTTCAAAAAGAAGTTCTCCGAACGTCCGGCTCTTTTCCTGTCTCCGGGCCGCGTCAACCTGATCGGTGAACACACCGACTACAACGAGGGATTCGTTCTTCCGGCGGCCACGGACAGGGCCGTTGTTTTTGCCGCCGCTCCGCGTCAGGATGACGTCTGCCATTTCGTCTCTCTCGATTTCGGGCAGGAATTCCGTTGCGAAATGGATGCCCTGTACCGCTCACCGCTCCGCTGGCCGGATTATCTTCTCGGTGTTCTCGATCAGATGCTTCGGGCCGGACTTCCCGTGCGCGGCGTGAATTGCGTCTTCGGCGGCAACATCCCCATCGGAGCCGGGATGTCCTCCTCGGCGGCCGTCGAGGCGGGTCTGGCCTTCGCCCTCAACCATCTCTTCCGGCTCGGACTCGATTCCCGGACGATCGTCAAGTTGGCCCAAAAGGCCGAAAACGAATTCGTCGGCGTCCGCTGCGGCATTATGGATCAGTTCATCAATATCCACGGCCGGGCCGGGACGGCTCTCAAACTGGACTGCCGGACTCTGGATTATGAATATATTCCCTTCGAATTCGAAACCCTCCGCATCGTCGTCTGCGACACCCTCGTCCGGCACGAGCTGGCCTCAACGGAATACAACGCACGCCGCGCCCAATGCGAGGACGGCGTTCGCGTGCTTCAGGAGTTCGATCCCTCCGTCCGCAGCCTGCGCGACTCGACCCTCGAAATGCTGGCCGACCGCCGGAGCGCTTTCGATCCCGTCGTTTTTCGCCGGTGCGTCTATGTCCTTCAGGAAAACCGGCGTGTCGGCGAAGCCTGCGGGGCTCTCTCCCGCGGTGATATCGCGGCCTTCGGGCGCTTGATGTCGGCCTCCCACGCCGGTTTGAGGGACGATTACGAAGTGAGCTGCCCGGAACTCGATGTGCTGGTCGAGAGCGCCTCCCGCCGGCCCGGTGTCCACGGCTCCCGAATGATGGGCGGCGGCTTCGGCGGCTGCACCATCAACCTTGTCGAAGAGGTTGCGATTTCCGAGTTTCGAAGAGTCGTCGAAGGCGACTACGAGGCGGCTTTCGGCAAGCGCCCGCCCGTCCATGTTGTTCGAATCTCGGGCGGAACACGCCTCCTTGAATAGGGAAGGGGATGGCTGGGAAGCTAGGATTCGAACCTAGATTCCATGATCCAGAGTCATGTGTCCTGCCGTTGGACGACTTCCCAGCAGAGACTCTTATCTTAATAAAAACCGCCGGATTTATCAATAAAAAAATCACCCGGATTCACAGCTCTCCGGAACGCAGGGGGAGCGGCGTGTTGAATCTCCGGACAAGCCTGTGTTATGATGTGCCGCCTGTCATGAAAAAAAATATCGTGCGTTTTGGTCTGGCCTTTCTTCTCAGCCTCGCCTTTCTTTATTTCTTTTTCCGGAGTGTGAATTGGAGCGATGTCATCGGCCACCTGACGCGGGTCAAGCCCGTTTTTGCCTTGCTCCTGGTCTTTCTTGTCCCCATTCACATTGTGACGAGGTCCCTGCGCTGGCGGTTTCTTCTCGTGCATGAGAAACCGAACGTCAAGTTCTCAAACATGTTCGCCGGGAATGCCGTCGGATTCACCGTCACCCTCATTTTTCCGGGCAGGTTGGGAGAACTCGTGAAGCCGCTTTACCTGGCAGGAAAAGAAAGAATGCGCAAAGGATTCGTGATCGGCACGGTCGTTGTGGAAAGAATTTTCGATGTTTTCACCATGTGCACGCTTCTCGCCCTTTTCCTCCTGGCAAAACCTCTTTACGACTCCCTGTTCAAGGTTGATGCGGAAACCATAAAGCTGTTGAAGTTTTCCGGTTTCCTTGGAGCGGGCGCCGCCCTGGCCGTGCTCCTTGTCAGTCTGTCGCTTTATTTTTTCAGGGAGAGAACCTTGAGGGTTTTCGCCTGGTTCCTGCGTCCTTTTCCGGCCGCGTTTTCCGGAAAAGTCCTCAATCTCGCGGGTGAATTCATCGAGGGCCTCAAGTTTTTTCATTCGGTGGGCAATCTCCTTGCCTACGCAGCGATGTCCTTCGTTGTCTGGTTGGGGATCGTCCTCTATTACTGGATCCTCTTTTTCGCCTACGGTCACCCCGTGCCCTTTTTCACCCTGATCCCGTATGTGTTCCTGACCATGATTGGGGCCTCCATCCCGACGCCGGGCATGGTCGGGGGGTTTCATTTCTTTAGCCGCATGGGCATCATGTCCCTCTTTCCCGATATCGACCCCAATATGGCCGTCAGCATGACCATTGTCGTTCATGCCGTTCAGGTTGTGGTGACATGTCTCATCGGATATGCTATATTGTGGAAGGACGGTTTGTCCCTGCTTCAGTTGAAGAAACTGGGTGAAAGCGCGGATCCATGAGGTGTCCTTTCTGCGGGTTTCAGGAAAGCAAGGTCATCGATTCGCGGGAGAGCAAGATCGGGGTTTCCATACGGCGCAGACGCGAATGTCTGAAATGCCGGCGCCGCTTCACCACCTATGAGAAAATCGAGGAAATTCCCCTCATGGTCGTCAAGAAGGACGGTTCGCGCCAGCCTTTCGACAGCCAGAAGCTCCTCAAAGGGATGTTGACCGCCTGCGAGAAGAGGCCCATTCCCGTCCAGGAGCTTGAAGCCACTGTGGAAGAGGTCGAAGCCATGTTGCAGGAGAGGCCGGACCGGGAAATCGGCGTTGCGGACATCGGACGGCTCGTCATGGACAGGCTCAAGGATCTCGACAAGGTCGCCTACGTCCGGTTCGCCTCGGTTTACCGCGAATTCAAGGATGTTGACGAATTTCGGAACGAACTCGACACGCTGCTCAAAGAGAAATAAATCTCGAAAGCCCAGGAAAGCTGAAAGATTGTGAATCTCTCCATATAAAAAGAAAGACCGGAGACGATCGAGGAGGACATAACGCATGGCCGTCATAGACGACCCGAACGGCGAACGGATCGAGAACATCGCGGACGAAACCGAAACCGGTTCGGATCAGGAACAGAAACTGCAGATCCCCGCCCGGCTTCCCGTGCTTCTGCTGCGGGATGTCGTCATTTTCCCTTATATGATCGCCCCCCTGTTTGTGGGCCGCGAAAAATCCAAAACCGCCATTGACGAAGCTCTGGCTTCGAACCGGATGATTCTTCTCGTCACCCAGAAAAACATGGAGGATGAGGATCCCGATCGGGACGGCGTTTACGGAATGGGCACGGTCACCCTGATCATGCGCATGCTCAAGCTTCCCGACGGCCGCGTCCGGATTCTGGCCCAGGGTCTGATTCGGGCCCGGATCACGTCTTTCGAGGATGACGGCACGGCCATCCATGCCGGCATCGAAGTCGTCCATGAGCCCGAGAGCGAGGACAAAACCCTGGAAAGCGAAGCCCTGATCCGCAACGTCCGGTCCGGTCTGGAAAAAGCGACTTCCATGGGAAAAAGCATTCCGCCCGAAGTCCTCATCATCGCCGCCAATGTCGAAGAGGCCGGCCGTCTGGCGGATCTCACGGCTTCGAATCTCGAACTCAAGGTGCCCGAAGCCCAGGACATTCTGGAAATCGTCGATCCCCATCCGAGGCTCAAGAAAGTTTACGAGCTTCTGGCCAGGGAATTGGAACTTCTGGATGTTCAATCCAAGATCTCGAGCGAGGCCAAAGGAGAGATGGACAAGCTGCAGAAGCAGTATTATCTCCGGCAGCAGCTCAAGGCCATCCAGAAGGAACTCGGTGAAGGGAGCGAGATCCAGGAGGAGATCAAGACCTACCGGAGCAAGCTCAAGAAACTGAAAGTGGCCGAGGAGGTCCGGGAGGAACTTGAGAAACAGATCGTCCGGTTGAGCCAGATGCATCCGGAATCGGCCGAGACCACGGTGGTCCGGAATTACCTCGACTGGATGTTTGCTCTTCCCTGGAACAAAACGACCGTGGACAACCTGGATTTGATCAAAGCCAAAGCGATCCTGGACGAAGACCATTTCGGGCTGGACAAGGTCAAGGAAAGAATCCTCGAATACCTGGGCGTCCGGAAACTGTCCCGCCAGGCCAAGGGCCCGATCCTGTGCTTTGTCGGGCCTCCCGGAGTGGGCAAAACCTCCCTCGGCCGCTCCATAGCCCGCGCCCTCGGACGAAAATTCATCCGTCTGTCCCTGGGCGGCGTGCGCGACGAGGCCGAGATCCGCGGCCACCGGCGGACCTATGTCGGCGCCATGCCGGGCCGCATCATCCAGGGTCTCCGCCGTGGGGGATCCAACAACCCCGTCTTCATGATGGATGAAGTCGACAAGATCGGAGCCGATTTCAGGGGCGACCCGTCGTCGGCCCTTCTGGAAGTTCTGGACCCGGAGCAGAATAACTCGTTCCGGGACCATTACCTGGGCGTGCCCTACGATCTATCCCGGGTCATGTTCATCACGACCGCCAACCTGCTCGATCCCATCCAGCCGGCCTTCCGGGACAGAATGGAGATCATCAGGCTCCCCGGCTATACGGAGGAGGAAAAGCTGTCCATCGCCGTCAAGCACCTCATCCCCAAACAGGTTGAGGAAAACGCCCTGAACGCCGGGCTCATCCGTTTCACCGAGGGCGCCATCAAGAAAATGATCTCCCTTTACACCCGCGAAGCCGGCGTCCGCAATCTGGAGCGCGAAATCGCCTCCGTCTGCCGCAAGGTGGCCCGCCGGGTCGCTGAAGGCCGGAAGGGGGGGTCGCTCATCACCTCGCAAAACACCGAAAAGCTGCTCGGCCCGCCGAAAATATTCAAGGACCAGATTTTAAAGAAGGATCAGGTCGGCATCGCCACCGGAGTCGCCTGGACGGCTTCCGGCGGGGAAATTTTGTTCGTCGAGGCCTCCAAGATGCCCGGCAAAGGCCGCCTTTCTTTAACAGGATCTCTCGGCGAGGTCATGAAGGAATCGGCTCAGGCCGCCCTGACCTATGCCCGTTCACACGCCCGGGAATTCGGCATCGAAGCCCGCCTGTTTTCCGAGAATGATTTTCATATCCACATTCCCGAAGGCGCCATCCCCAAGGACGGCCCTTCCGCCGGCGTCACCATGGCCTCGGCGCTGCTCTCCACCTGCATCGATATCAAGGTTCGCGGTGATGTGGCCATGACCGGGGAGATCACCCTGAGGGGCAACGTCCTGCCGGTCGGCGGGATTAAGGAAAAAGTTCTGGCGGCCCGCCGGGCGGGCGTGAAAACGATGGTCCTTCCCCAGGCCAACCGCAAGGATCTCGTCGATATTCCCCGCAATGTCCGCAGGGATATGGATTTCATTTTTGCCGAAGATATCCGGGATGTTTTCAAAGCCGCCCTGGTCAAGAGTTTCGGCGCGAAAAAAAGGCCGGCGCTTAAAGCTTCCGTCAAGCGGACCGCGGGAAATACTCGCCGACGAAAATAACTTCGGCCGGTCCGGTTTGGAGGACCTTCCCGTCGACCCATTCGACGATCGCCTCTCCCAAACTCGTCCGGACGCGCACGTTGTGATCCGTCAATCCTTTCAACATGGCCGCGATGGCGGCGGCGCTGGAGCCGCTGCCTGAGGAGAGCGTTTCTCCGACGCCGCGTTCCCAGAAGAGGACTTCGATCTCCTGCTTGTTGACGACCTTGATGAATTCGACATTGGTTCTCTTGGGGAAGAACGGATGCGTTTCGATGGCCTGTCCGATCTGATGCCATTCGATCCGGGACGGGAACCGGTCGAAAAAGAGGTCGCAGTGGGGGTTGCCCATGGAGACGCAGGTGATGGGATAGATCCGTTTCTGGATGGAGAGGGGATAGTCGATCAGGGTTTCGTGAGAGCGGCCGTCGTCGAAGGGGATGTCGTCGGACGAAAACTTGGGTTCGCCGAGCTCGATCCGGATCTCGAAGGCGTGATCCCGCCGGCTGACGAGACGGCAGGTCCTTTCGCCCGACGGCGTCAGAAATAGAATGGTTGAGTTCGTGACCAGATCCTGGTGAAACAGACAGGCCGCCGCACAGCGCAGTCCATTGCCCGAGATTTCGGCTTCGCTTCCGTCGGGGTTGAAAATGCGGAAACGGATCCGGTTCCGTTCACGGTCGGCAAACGAGAGGACCAGCAGACCGTCCGCGCCCGCGCCGGTGTGACGATCGCAGACGGAAAGGGCGAAGGAGAAGAGTTTGTCCTCCTCGACCTCCTCTCCCGGGGTCAGAACCAGGAAATCGTTTCCCAGGGAATGGAGCTTGGATATCCGCATCAAGGGACTCTGACGGAAATGATCATGTCCTGGGGAGACCGTCCTTGGGTATCGATGCGGACGAGAAGAATGATTTCGTCTCCGGATTCGGTTTTCTTCAAAATGTTTTCAAAATCCCGGACGGCCGTAACTTTCGTCCGGTTGACCTCAAGGATGATCATGCCCGTCCTCAGCCCCCGCTGGGCGGCCTCGCTGCCGCGGCGGACTTCGGTGATCAGCAGGCCCTCGGTGGTCTGGAGACCGTATCTCTGGGCGATTTGGGGGGTCAGAGCGGTGACGGAAATCCCGATGTCTTTTTCCATTTTGGAAGCCGCAGCCGGGCCCTGGTCGGATTCCCTTTCCTCGAGGACCGTCGTCAGGCTTTCGAGTTTGCCGTCGCGGATGATGTCGATTTTCGTTTTATTGCCCGGCCGGATGTCCGCGATCTTGAATCTCAGGTCGTGGCCGTCTTTGATCGGTTCGCCGTCGATCGAAACAATGACGTCATAGAGACGGAGACCCGCTTTTTCGGCCGGGCTTCCCGGCTCGACCGTGGTGACGACGGCCCCGGCCTTTTCCTTGAGCTTCAACTGCTTGCGGATGGCTTCCGTGACATCCTGGATTCCGACTCCCAGCCAGCCCCGGACGACGCGACCTTCTTCCTTGAGCTGGGCGACGACGTTGGCGGCGATGTTCGAGGGGATGGCAAAGCCGATGCCGATGTTGCCTCCCGTCGGTGTCAGGATGTTGGAGTTGATCCCGATGACCTCGCCCCGCATGTTGATGAGTGGTCCTCCGCTGTTTCCGCGATTGATGGCGGCGTCGGTCTGAATGAAGTCCTGATAGCTGGAGGCGTCGATCTGGCGCCCCTTGGCGCTGACGATTCCGGCCGTGACGGTATGGGCCATGCCCAGCGGATTACCGATGGCCAGAACCCATTCTCCCACCCGGAGCTGGCTCGAATCGCCGAGTTCCGCAAAAGGCAGGTTTTCGGCCTTGATCTTGAGCAGGGCCAGGTCGGTGGGCGGGTCGGTGCCCAGGATTTCCGCCGGATATTCTTTCCCCTGGACCGTATTCACAGTCACGGAGGCGGCGTTTTCCACAATGTGGTTATTGGTCAGGATATATCCGTCGCTGCTGATAAAAAAGCCGGTGCCCTGGGCCGTATACTGGCGTTCCTCCTCGCGGCCCCGGGGCTGTCCGAAAAAGCGGTTCCAGAAATCGTCGAAGGGCCATTCTTCCTGGGACCCCATTGTTCTTCGCCTCTCGACCCGCTTGGCCTCGATGCTCACGACGGCCGGCCCCATTTTCTCCGTGATGGCGACAAAATCCAGGTTGGTTTTGTTTTCTTGTGAGGCGGCAAACAGAAGATTCGCAGCATTCGGTTCCGGTTTGTTTTCAAATGTTGCGCTTATCGAACCGGGCCTGTCCCCGGACTGGAAAAAAATATATCCCGCGGTGACAAGGCCGAGAACGAATGCGGCCGCACCGACAACTGCTGTTTTCCTC
Source organism: Acidobacteriota bacterium (assembly GCA_033549365.1). Classification (NCBI taxonomy): domain Bacteria; kingdom Pseudomonadati; phylum Acidobacteriota; species Acidobacteriota bacterium. The sequence continues at coordinate 18,338 of JAWSUF010000012.1, read as the reverse complement.
ATGATGGCCTCCCTGATTTCATTTCTAAATTACCATATTCAAAGTCCGTTTTCAACGCGGCCGGCAATCCGGCCCGGGCTTTTCACTTCGATGAACCGCCGGATCGTTCCGGACGTTGCATTCGCGGGCCATTCCGGTTACCATCCCCCGGAGAGGAGAGATCAACCGCAATGCCTGGACTTCTCATTGTTTTCGAGGGGATCGACGGCTCCGGAAAAACGACCCAGGCCCGATCTCTTGTCCGGCGCCTGAAAGCCCGGGGATACCCGGCGGTCTATTTCCGGGAGCCCTCGAGAGGGGTTTACGGCCGGGAAATCCGCAAAAAGGCCGTATCCGCCGGATCGCTCACGCCCGAGGAGGAACTCGATCTGTTTCAGAAAGACCGGCGCGACAACGTCGACCGAAATCTTGCCCCCGCCCTTGCAGCCGGAAAAATCGTTGTTCTCGACCGTTACTACTTCTCCACCATCGCCTATCAGGGGGCCAAAGGGATCGACCGCGGCCGAATCCGCCGCCTGAACGAACGCTTCGCAATACGGCCCGACATCGTCTTCATCATCGATATCGACCCCGTGAGCAGCCTCGGCCGGATCTCCGGCCGCAAGACCCGCCACGAGCTCTTCGAGCGCGAAGATTATCTTGCGGAGGTCAGGACGATTTTCCGATCGTTTCAGGGCCGGCCGTTTGTCATTGTCGACGGCAGCCGGACCTCCCGTGAAATCGGCCGGGAGATTTGGGAATCCGTCCGGGATCTGATATATTAATTTCTTCTGCGACCCGTAAAGATGAAGCGACCGACTCTTAAGATCAAAATAAAAAAACCGGAGCACATCCGCATTGGACGGATTCTGTTCTGGTGCGGACTTGCGGGGGCCGCGGCTCTTCTGGGGGCTCTTTTCGGTTCCTATATGGCCGTCCATCACGACCTCCCTCCGGCGACGGAGTTGGAAAACATCCGGTCAAAAATCATTACGACCGTCTACGCCGAAAACGGGGAACCGGTCCGGGAATTTGCCGAGGAGCGCCGGATCGAGGTGCCGCTTGATCGGATCTCCCCCGTGCTCATTCAAGCCATTCTGGCCACGGAGGATCCCCGGTTCTATTCCCACAACGGCGTGGATATCAAAGGGATTATGCGGGCCGTCAAAGAGGACTATCTCTCGTTGAAACGCCGCCGCGGCCGCCGGCTTCAGGGAGGGTCCACCATCACCCAGCAGCTGTCGCGCATGGTCTTTCTCGACCGCCGCCAGACACTCCGGCGGAAACTCAGGGAAATGTTTCTGGCCCTGAAGATCGAGAAAGCCTATGGCAAGGAGCGGATTCTCGAAATCTATTGCAACCAGTACTATCTCGGCCACGGTGTTTACGGCGTCGAAACCGCCGCCCAGCTCTTTTTCGGAAAAAGCGCCTCCGATCTGGCCGTCGAGGAAGCCGCGCTCATAGCCGGGATTTTCCGCGGACCCGAAGTCTATTCCCCCTACAACAACACCCAGGTCACGCTTCAACGGAGAAACCATGTCATCAACCGCATGGCCGAAGTGGGTCATATCACCCGGGAGCGAGCCGAGGATCTCAAGGCGATGCCGTTGGAGGTCCTGCCTTTAAGGCGGGCGAGTTCGGACTTCGCGGGTTATTTCTTCGAGGAAGTCCGCAAATATGTCGAGGCCCGGTATGGAAGCGACGGTCTTTACCGGGCGGGTCTTAAAATCTACACGACTCTCGATGTTCCCATGCAGAAATATGCCGAGGAAGCCCTTGTCCGGCAGCTCCGCGTCCTCGACAAACTCAAGGGCTGGCGCCCGGACAAGAAAAACCTGATCGAAGCCGGCGTGGACGGTCTCGACGACCATTGGCTGCCCGCCTGGTCCGGTGCCGGCGCCGCCGTCGGCGAGGTGACGGATGCAATCGTGATGTCCGCGGGCCGAACCGAAGCGTCCGTCCGCGTCAAAGGATACACGGGGGTCCTCAAAAACGAAGGCATCGCCTGGACCCGGAACCGATTTCTGGACGCCTTCATCAAGCCGGGAGACGTCATTCAGGTCGACATCAAAGCCGTCGATGAGGATAAAAAAGAGCTGCGTGTCACACTGGAGCAGGAGCCTCTTGTCGAGGGCGCCTTTCTGGCCGTCGATCCCCTGACCGGGCATGTCCGGGCCATGGTCGGCGGATATTCCTTCAGCCGGAGCCAGTGGAACCGGGCGACTCAGGCCACGCGACAGACCGGATCGGCCATAAAGCCCTTCCTCTACACGGCGGCCATTGAAAACGGTTTTACTCCGGCCAGCGTCCTGGTCGACGAGCCCGTCACATTCGAGGATCGATGGTCGGAAGAACCCTGGACACCCCGGAATTACGACCGCGTCTACAAGGGCGCCGTGACGCTGCGCAAGGGCCTTGAAGAATCGCGCAACGTCATCACGGCCAGACTCCTGGACTATGTCTCTCCCCAGACGGGTGTGACCTATTGCCGCCGCTTCGGAATCACATCGACCCTCTATCCCTATTTGTCCCTCAGCCTGGGGACGTTCGGCGTCACCCTGATGGAGATGGTCTCGGGATTTTCCGTTTTCCCCAACAAGGGCGTTCGGGTCAAACCCCGGTTCATCCTGCGGATCGAGGACAAGGACGGAAACATCCTGGAGGAAAACCGGATGGAAACCGAGGAAGTGATTTCCCCCCAGACGGCCTATATCATGACATCTCTTCTCCAGGGCGTCGTCCAGAGAGGGACAGCCGGGGCGGCCCGAAGTCTGAATTGGCCGCTGGGCGGTAAAACGGGAACGACGGACCAGTTCACGGATGCCTGGTTTCTGGGATTTTCTCCCACGCTCGCCGCAGGAGTCTGGATGGGTTACGACACCAACCAGATTCCGCTCGGCCCGAGGCAAACCGGCGCCGTGGCCGCACTTCCCGTCTGGATGGAATTTTTCCGGAAAGTGATCGAGGATAAAAAAGCGGCGGCCGCCGAGGCCGGCGAGGAACTCATCCCGGAAGTGTTCGAAATCCCTCCCAACCTCAGTTTCGCCGATATCGACCGGAAAACCGGGCTTCTGGTCTCACCCGTCTGCCTGTTTCCCTTCCGTGAAGTTTTCATTCCGGGCACGGAACCGCAGCGGTTCTGCACCCTGGAAGATCACATGAAAACCCGGGATTATTACGGGGCCGAAAAAGCCTCCGAAGAACACTGATCCCGGATCAGGTTATTTTTTCTTGATGCTTCCGGAGCCTGCGCTCGAAGACCCTGATCGCGAACCCGAACTCGATCCCGAAGACCCGGACCGCGTTGGCCCTGAACCGCTCGAAGAACCGGAGGATGAAGAGCCCCGGCTGACCGATCCGGATCCCGAGCGTGACGAAGAGGATGACGACGAACCCCGGCTCACGGTTCCCGAACGCGAGGAAGAAGACGATGTCCGCCTGTCGTCCGAAATCCGGCTTCGGCTTGAGGAACTGCTGTTGATTCTCCGAACGGCTGACCCGACCGCGGATCCCGACCGGTCCGATTCCGTGCTTCTTCCCCGAATGGCGGGGGAAGAGGGATAACCGTGAATGGATCTCGAAGCCGCCCCAGGGCGTTCGGATACGGCGGCGGTCCGGGCCGTTTCCGGCGAGTCGTCATTCCGGCGGATTCTCCGTTCCTGCGGAGGCGCCGTGCCCCGTTCTCCGGCGCCGGTTTTGGTTTCCGGCGTTGTCACACGTCCGGGCGCATCCGTCCGCGCCGGCGCATCGGGTTGCCTGAGAGCGGGACGGGTCCCGGCCGTTCCGGCGTCCCGGAGGCCCGTTCCGGTTTCTTTCCGAAGAAGAATCTTCCGGTCGCCTTCAATCGGCTGGATGGAAATGCCGCCGCGTTCGGGCCGATGGGGAAGATTCGCGCTGGAGAGATTCATGGATGTCAGTGTTCGCAGGCCGTCGTCCCGCAAGGCCGCCCGGGAGATGTTCGTCGCCTTGAGCTGGTCCTTGCGGACAACGGTCAGCGCTCTCGATCCGTAGGGATAAATATCCCCATAGTATCGTCCGTAATACCGGCCGCCGTACAAGACTCCGGGATAACCGTACCAGCTCATGGGAGCCCATCCATAGTAATAGGGATCCCACCACCAGTTAACCCAGGCCGGGCCCCAGAAGGATGTCGGAATCCAGTACCATCCGTAACCCACGGCCCAATGCCACCGGCCGTAATGGAATGTCGCCCAGCCCCAGGGTTCATAGGGAAGCCAGGTCCATCCGGAAATCGGAAGCCACATCCAGCGTCCGTAATGATAGGGGCGCCAATCGTCGTCAACGCCCATGGGAACCCAGACCATGCCGTAAGGGGGGATGTTCACCCAACGGCCGTGCCGCAGAAGTTCATCCTCAAAATCCTCAAGTTCCTCGGGGAGATAGCGCTGAGCGAATTCTTTGCGGAGGTCCCGGCTCCGTTCCTCGTTCCAAACATCGAACCCGTCGTCGGCTGTGGCGATGAACAAGGCGGGACGCGATGTGAAACGACCCTCGGAGGCCGTGATTCTCTGGGAGGCTTTGATGAGCGAAGACCCTTCCTGTCCCGCCGCTTCCGCCAGTCCGCGGTAGACCAGAAATTCGGTTTTCCCGGTTTCCAGGACATCGACGCGGTAGAGGCCGGTTTCCAGAATATAGAACGAGGCGTCGGCCGTGTGGATTTCGATGGTTTTTTCTCCCGCCAGGCGGCCGATGTCGACAAACACGCTTCCCGACCAGACGCGAAATCGTACGAGATCCTCGCCTTTCTTGGGAAGATTCAGAATGTCGATTTTGGTCTCCTGGTCCATCCGGAGGTAGTTGCCGCGGCCGATATGGACTTCCGTGCGTCCGTCCGAGGCGGCGATCCTGTCGCCCTCAATGATGGGCATGTTCAGGATCCCTTCTTCGAAGCCGAGATCCGAGGCTCTCTGAATGAAGGTCTGGCCTTCGACGTAGCTCAAGCGAGCCACGGTCTCATTGGTGTATTTGGGTTCGTCCGTCGCCAATAAGGCGGCCGGAACAGCCAGGATAACGGCGATCGCAAATAGTTTTCTCATGGGCGTATCTCCTTACTCCAATATCAATATAAGCAAGAAACATGCCAAGGTAAAGTGTTTTTCGCCCGGGGAAGGAACGTGTTCGGCGGTTTTTGGTTGTCCTTCTCAGATGACGCCGCCCTCTTCTGAGGACAAAAAAGCAGATTAGAAATTCCAGCGGTGGGAGGAAGCCCGGAAAACCGGTTCGAGCTCTTTCCTCAAGGCGTCGGAGAGCTGGAAACGGGGAACTTCGGATGCGTTTTCCCCCGCCATGCGTCCGAGGATCTCCTCGGCGCCGTCCGCCAGGACGCGGAGGTTGTAGCCTCCTTCGAGAACGAAGGCGATGCGTGAACCGCAATGAGCCCGGGCCATGTCCAGCAGCTCCGCCGCGATCCAGCCGAACTCCTCCCGAGTGACCCGCATGCCTCCCAGGAGATCGCCGGCGCCGATGTCGAAGCCGGCACTGACCAGGATGAATTCCGGTTTGAAGCGGTCCGCCGCGGGACGAAGGATGTTTTGGAGAATGGCCGTGTAGTCGGCTCCGGTCTTTCCGGCCCGGAGCGGGATATTCAAGGTAAAACCCTCGCCCCGACCCTGTCCCGTTTCTCCGGCCCGTCCGCTTCCAGGATAAAAGGGCGACTGGTGCGTGGAAAAATAAAGAACATCGTCGCGACCGTAGAAGGTATCCTGGGTTCCGTTGCCGTGGTGAAGATCCCAATCCGCAATCAGAATTCTTCGAAACCCATGGACAAGAACAAGATGTTCGGCGGCCACGGCGACATTGTTGAAGATACAGAAACCCCTTGCCCGGACCGCTTCGGCATGGTGACCCGGGGGCCGGACGAAGGCGAAAGAGTTCTGGATTCTTCCCTCGATGATCAGCTCGGCGGCCTTGATCAGGCCCCCGGCGGCCAGACGGGCCGTCTCATAAGTGAGGGGGCCGGCCGAGGTGTCGGGATCGAGGTGGACGCGGTCCCTTCCGGCCGTCTCGCGGATGGCCCGGACATAGAGAGGATCGTGAACGCGGGCCAGTTCCTCCTCCGAAGCGGGGCGGGGCTCGACCAGAAGATAAGGAAAACGGATCCTGTCTTCGATCATGCGGTTGATCGCCTCGATGCGCTGAGGGCTCTCCACGTGATAGGTCCCCATGTCATGGTCGGCGAACCGCGCATCCTTGACGATTCCGATTTTCATCGCGTTTTCCGGAGTTTGCCGATTTTCAGCTTGAGGAGAACCCAGGTCATGACGACATACCTGAAAAACTCCCCGAAGGAGCGGATTTTTCCCAGAGTCCGGGGGATTTTTTTCAGGATGGATACCCGGCCTCCGCTCATCGACCAGCGGAAAAGAAGCTCGCTGACCTGAGACCAGGTCAGTTGATCCAGGAACAGCGGCACGTCTCCCTGAGCCGTCGGAAGGGTGATGACCCGGGACCGGCCGGGACGGGTCCAGGTGAAATCCGCGGGTAAAAGCCCTTTCTCCCGGGCGGTTTGTTCCAGGGGCGTCCCCGGATAAATGTGGAGAACGGCCACGGAAGGCTCGATCCGGCCTTTGTATTGCTCGATGATCCGGATGGTTTCCTGCGCCTCCTCCCATGTTTCGGTCGGATGGCTGAAGATGAAAAAGACATTGGGGATGATCTCCAGTTCATTGCACCAGTCGACCAGGTTGTGAAAATCGCGCATATCGATTTTCTTGTTGATGATCTCGTTGCGGACTCTCTCGGAGGCCGCCTCCAGCCCGAATGACAGGTGGAAAAGCCCGGCCTTCTTCATTTTTTCGAGAAGCGGCCGGTTGATCATGTCGATGCGGACGTCGGCTTTCCAGAAGATGTCGAGTTTTCTCTCCAGGATGAGATCGCAGATCGCCTCGGCCCGTTTCGGATTGGCGTTGAACGTGTCGTCGTAGAAAAAGACGACCTTGATTCCATAGGTTCGGATATGGTGCTCGATTTCCCGGACGACGTTTTCCGGGCTGCGCATCCGGACGGTCCGCCCCCAATTGATGGGGGTCGCGCAGAAGTTGCAGAAAAACGGACAGCCCCGGCTGGTCATGACGTTGACGGCCGGCAGAAGTCCGTGGCCGGGAACTTCGAACCGGAAATTGTACGACTCGAAAGGCACGAGATGGAAGGCGGGGTCGGGCAGGGCGTCGAGGTCGCGAATGGGTTCCCGGGGCGGCGCGGAGACGATCCCGCGGGATGAACGGAAAGACAGCCCCCGGATGTCTTTCAGAACCTCGGGATCCCGGCCTGACTCCAGGGCCCGGCAGAGTTCGAGAACGGTCGTTTCTCCCTCTCCGCGCACGACCATGTCGAGCTCGGGGAGATGGGCCAGGGCGTCTTCGGCCGCCATGGACGCATGGGGACCTCCAAGGACGGTCAGCGACTCCGGACTTGCCTTTTTGGCCTCCCGAACGAGCCGGAAGCTCTGGAAGCGGTTTTCCGTGGTCGATGTCACCCCGACGATATCGGGCTTGTCCCGGGCGATCTTTTCCCGGATGGCGCTCCAGCTCATTTTCAGAATGTCCGCGGGCACGATTTCAACACCCACGCCGGCTTGTTCGAGGACGGCTCCGATGGACAGAAGTCCGAGGGGCGGCATGGAACTGCCCTGGGACCATCGTTCCGCAAAATAGCCGCCCGGCGGAATGTAGAGCTGGATCTTCATGAGACGACGGCTTGTTCGTCCTTCTTTTCGAGTTTGACGGAATAGAGCTTGGTGACGTTGGGATCTTCCATCGTCGTTCCGAAAATGTAATCGGCGACTTCCATGGTTTTATAATTGTGGGTGATGATGATGAATTGGGTCTGCGTCTTGATGGCCTTCATGAGGTCCAGAAAGCGGGCCAGGTTGACGTCGTCGAGGGCGGCGTCGACCTCGTCGAGGAAGCAGAACGGGCTCGGCCGGTAGCGGAAAAGGGCGAACATGAAGGCCAGGCTGGTCAGGGACTTCTCGCCGCCCGAAAGAAGCGCCAGGTTCTGAACCCGTTTGCCCGGCGGCTGGGCGATGATCTCGACGCCGCTTTCCAGGGGGTTGTCCGGCTCCAGAAGCTTGACCTCCGCGTTTCCTCCCTTGAACAGGATGGCAAAGACGTCCTGGAAATTCGAGTTGACCTGTTCGAGCGCGGCGAGAAACTGGGTCTTGCTTTCCTCGTCGATCTTGCGGATGGCCGCCTCCGTGGAGGCGATGGATTCGAGAAGATCCCGGCGCTGGGTGACGAGAAATTCGTGGCGGGTTTTCTTTTCGGCGTATTCCTCTTCGGCCATGAGGTTGACCGCCCGGTATTTCTGGAGAAGATCGCGGGCGTCCTCGAGCTCCCGGTCCACTTCGTCGTCCGAAAGCTCGGAGGCCGGGACCAGGCGGCGGCCCGGGCGGCGTTCGCGGCCGGGCTCGGGTCCGTCTCCGGACTTTTCCGTCTCGTCAGGGTGCGATTGCTCGTCCCCCTCTTCCTCTTCGGCCTGAAGATTCTGATCGGTTTCCTGAGGGGCGGCGGTCTCCTCGCGAAGCTCGGCCAGGGTTTTCTTGAGTTCCTGCCAGCAGGTTTCCTCCAGGTTCACCCAGTCTCTCTCGATTTCGGCTTTGCGGATTTCGTGGCGGACGCGTTCCTCCTTGGCCGACTCCTCCTCCCGCCTCTGCGATTCGAGCGCGGTTTCCATCTCCTCCTGCTTTCTCCGGATGGAATGGAGATGGGCTTCCCGCTCCGCCAGCGCGGATTCCAATTCGGCCTGGTCCCGGGCTGAGGCGGCGGCCTTTTCGCGGAGGTTGCGGACATGATCCTGAAGCTGTGTTTTTTCCTCTTCGGCCTTTTTTGCATCGACGGCGAGACCGTCCGTCCTGGCCTCGAGGGTTTGTTTCCGTTTTTCCAGGCTCTGGAGATGATGGCGAAGGCCGCTCATCTTTTCGTTGGCCAATTCCAGACCGGCTTTGAGTTCGAAATAAAGCCGTTCGGCCTCGGCGTCCTTTTCCATTCCCTCCGCCGCCTCGCTTTCCTCGCGGGCGATCCGGTCTTTCAGGGTTTCGGCGTCCGAGGTCAGGGCGGCCGCCGCAACGTTCAGGCTGTCCTGAAGGGCCAGCGCCGATCGGATTTCACCCTCCAGGATGTCGATCTCGCGGGACAGAATTTCGACGTTCGTCCGGGTCTTGTTCCGCTCGGTTTCCAGGTAGCCGGCTTCCTTGTCCCGTTCGGCCAGCGCTTTTTCAAGGGCGATGGAGCGGGCGGCCAAACGGCGGATTTCTTCGTCATGGCCGGATGCGGCATCTCGGGCGATCCGGAGGCGCTCCAGGATTTCCGGAAGTTCGGCTTCGCAGGCGGCTGCCGCGGTTTCCAGATCGCGGATTTCCTGCATGAGGGCGATCATGCCCTCCGGTTTCGGCCCGAGCCTCAGAAGTCCCGAGGCCGTCAGAATGTCGCCGGTCGGCGTGATGAAGTTCCAATCCGGAAAGTCGAGCCAGAGCCGGACGGCCGCGGCGACATCGTCGACGACGGCGGCATCGGCCATGTGATTCAGGCGGTTTCCGATCCGTTCGGAGGGCTGAAGCCGAGTCCGCAGAAGCCCGCGCACGGAGGGCTGCCGGATCAGGTTGTCGGGGACCTTGCTTCGGATGTCCCTGGGAAGAAGAAGATAGCGGCCTTTGATATCGATCCGGTAATGCTGCAGAAAATCCTCGGCGGGAACGACGAGAGCCGCGGCTTCCTCCTTCCAGAAGACATCGAAAAGCGGCGCATCTCCGGAAGAGGTCCGGATGAGTTCGGCCAGAAGCCCCAGCGATCCCGGGACGGGCTCGGTCGAGGCGCCGCTCCGTTCCTTCTCCAAAACATCCCGGAGGGCCCGGATCCGATGTTCGCATTCGCCGTGCCGGCTCTTCAGGGCATCGACCTGTTCCTGCAGGCGTTCGGCATCGGCTGCGGCCTCCCGCCGGGCCTCTTCGCGGGTCTTGCCTTCCTGCTTCAAGGTCTCGTGATCCGTCCGAAGGAGCCGCCTGTCCGTCTCGTTTTCTTCGATGCGGCGCGATATATCGACGGCCTGGTTTTTCAACTCTTCGATCTGACCGGTGATTTTGTCTTTTTGCCTCCGGATGATCTCAAGTTCCTTTTCCGTCTTGGCCAGACCGTTCTTGTTTTCGGTCATGTCCTGCAGGAGACGCAGGTAGGCGCTGCGCGATTCGGCGATCGTCCGTTCCCGTTCGGAGGCCCGGTCCCTGGCGGTCTTGAGGGCTTCGGCGGCCCCGGCCGCTTTTTGTTCCGCACTTTCCCGCGAACGCAGCACATCCTCCAGGCTGTTCCGGCTCTCCTGGATCTCGAGTTCCAGATGGAGGAGTTCGCCGGCGATCTCGGAGCGTGCGGCCTCGGCTTTCCGACCTGCATCGGTGAGAAACTCGGCACGCTTGGTTTCCCGCTCGATTTCGCCTTCGATCCGGGTTCCCAGGGATCGAATGTTGAAAAGGCGCTCCCTGTCCTCCTCGAGAGCTTTTTCCAGATCCCAAAACTCTTTTCGGATGGAGGCGATGGTTTTCTCCGCCTCCTTGACATTGGCCGTCAGGGCGTGTTCCTTGTCAAGTCCGGCGGCATGGAGGGCGCCGGTTTCCTGTTGGAGCCGTTCAAGAAGGCGAAGTTTTCTCTGGAAATGCTGCCCCGTCAATTCGCGGATGCGTTCCCGAAGCCTGCGGTAGCGGTTGGCGGCCTGGGCCTGCCGCTGCAGCGAATTCCGGGCTTTTTCGACTTCGGCGATGATGTCTTCCAGGCGGACGAGGTTTTGCCCCGTGTTTTCGAGCTTGTTCTGGGCCTGGCGTTTCTTGTCCTTGTAAAAGGCCGTTCCCGCCGCCTCTTCGATCAAGGCCCGCTTTTCCTGAGGCTTGGATGTAACGAACGTGCCGATGGCGCCCTGTTCGATGACGAAGTATTCCTTGTCGCCGATGGCCCGCTTCCAAAGTTCATCCTGGATATCCTTGAGCCGGACGGTTTTTCCGTTCAGCCGGTATTCTCCTTCACCGGAACGGAATACGCGGTGGGAAACGACGAGCTCCTCGTTGTCGTTGCCGAGTGTCAGAACGACATCGGCCATCGCCTGAGCGGGCTTTTTGGCGTTGCCGTTGAAAATGACGTCATCCGTCCGGTCGCCCCGGACGGACTTGACACGCAGCCCTCCCAGGACCCAGAGCATGGCGTCGACGATGTTGCTTTTTCCCGTGCCGTTCGGCCCGACGACGGCCGTGATTCCCGAATGGAAAACGACGCGGGTCCTTTCGGGGAAGGACTTGAACCCCTGCAATTCCAGCTTCTTGACTTTCATGGGCTGTTGTTCCGGATTCTCCGTTCCGCTTGGTGTGCCCGGGTCAAGCGCGGCGGATCTGCGGTTCCCCGGACCGGAGGGGTATTGTAGTCGAAATGGGTTGGAATGGAAAGGGGGCTTATCTTGACAGTCCGTCTCGATTTGATTAATGTGTGGGAAGCTTCAGGCGCGGCCGGCCGGCCGCGCCGGCGGGCCAGCGTAGCTCAGCCGGTAGAGCAACTGATTCGTAATCAGTAGGTCGGAGGTTCAATTCCTCTCGCTGGCTCCGTCTTATTCCCCGAGAAATCAGCATCTTAAAGCATCCCTATCATGCCGGGATCGAGATTCCTAATCGCTCCCCATCGCCTCTCCATCTTCATCAGAAATTTCTAACATTTTGAAAATCTATCGAGCTGCGACTAAATGAATAATTTCATCTTTTTGGCGGTAGCTTTTTAATTTTGTGCTGGAAATCTGATCGGACTTAGAGATGGATCTTTCGGAAAAGTGAGTACATATACATCGATGGAAATGGGGGTTTAGTTCGATCAAACTGCGTGTCGAAATCTGTGCTTTAAAGGAGGAACACATGAAGGCGAGAGTGCTTTTCCGGTTTCACTCAGTAGCCGGCCTCGTTTTCGGGGCGTCATTCCTGGCGTTTCCGGGTTTCGTGAGCGACTTTCTTGCATTGCCGACCGATTCCATGGGAACTATTGGTTGGAGGTTCTTCGGACTTGGGATCCTCGCAATTGCAGGCATTGCATTCGGCTCCCGAAACAAGACAGTGGATGAGGTCCGTTTCCCTATCATTCTCGTGTTCTTTCTGCTGCTCATCGCGATGGTGCTGCTGAAGCTCGCTCTGATGTTTTTCACCAGTCTTGAGCTCAACCTGTGGATGTGGGTTGTTCTCGGTTTCCATGTTTTGATGGCCGTTGCGTACGGTGCCTATCTGTTCATGGGTCGATAAACGCATCCTTGGATTCCGAGGATCTCGACGGGAGAATTTTCTGATTGACATCCCTACACCCGCGACCTACATTGTTCTATAGTTGACGAAAAAGGAGAGGGATCATGGGAAAATCCTTGAAATGTCCGAAGTGTCATTCCGAAAACCCGGAAAATTCACGTTTTTGCAATGACTGCGGATCCAGTCTCGATGTCAAGGCCGCGCCGGACCCGAAGGGCCAACCCTCCTTGACGAAAACGCTCGAAACGCCGATTCCCCCGCTTAAGAAAGGGACGCTCTTCGCGAACCGGTACAAGATCGGCGGAGAGATCGGACGGGGCGGCATGGGCGTCGTGTTCAAGGCCGAGGATACCAAGCTCAAACGGACCGTCGCCCTGAAGCTTCTCCCCTTCGAACAGTCGCAGTCGCCCGAGGCCAAGAAACGGTTCATGCGCGAGGCCCAGGCCGCTGCCGCCCTCGACCACACCCACATCTGCACGGTCTACGAGGTCGAGGAGCATGACGGCCAAATGTACATCGCCATGGCCTATATCGACGGGATGAGCCTCAAGGCGAGGATCGTCCAAAAACCGCTCAAAATCAAAGAAGCCCTGGACATCGCCCTCCAGGTCGCAGAAGGCCTGGGGGAAGCGCACCGCAAAGGCGTCATCCACCGGGACATCAAGCCGGCCAACATCATGCTGGCTACAAGAGGCGGGGTTAAGATCATGGACTTCGGTCTGGCCCGAATGGCAGGCGCCATAGACCTGACGCGAACGGACGCGGTCATGGGCACGGTCGCCTACATGTCGCCCGAACAGGTCTTGGGCCAAAAAGTCGACCATCGCACGGACATCTGGTCTTTCGGTTGCATGGTTTACGAGATGCTGGCCGGCCAGGGCCCGTTCCAGGGCGGGCACGAACAGGCGGTCTTTCAGGCCATTGTCCACGGCGAGCCCGAGCCGATCGCGGCTCTGATGAGCGACATCCCGGCCGGCCTCGCCGGAGTGCTGGAGCAATGCCTCCAGAAAAACGCCCTCAACCGCTACCTGGATTTCCAGGCCCTGCTCCAGGACCTCAAGGCCGTGGATCTCCGTGACGTCGCCTCGGCGCCCGCACCGTCTTCCCATAAGCCGTCCACCTCCATCGCCGTCCTCCCCTTTACCAATATGAGCCCGGACAAAGAGCAAGACTACTTCGCCGAAGGGATCGCGGAGGAGCTTCTGAACGCCCTGGCCCGCATTCATGACTTGCGCGTCATGGCCCGGACCTCGGCCTTCGCCCTCAAGGGCATGAATCTCGATATCCGGGAGATCGGCCGGAGGCTCGACGTCAAGGCCGTTCTCGAAGGCAGCGTCCGGAAGGCCGGGAACCGGCTGCGCGTCACGGCCCAGCTCATCAACGTCGAGGACGGGTTCCATCTCTGGTCGGACCGCTACGACCGGGACATGGCCGACATCTTCGCCATCCAGGACGAGATCACGGCGGCCATCGTGGACAGCCTGAAAGTGACCCTGAAGGTCGGTGAGAAGACCGCCCTCCGGAAGCGCTCTACGGACGACCCCGAGGCCTACAACCTCTATCTCAAGGGACTCTACTTCCTCGCCCGGCCGAGTCCCGATTCCTACGAGAAGGCCGTGGGATTCTTTCGGGCCGCCATCGATAAGGACCCGCATTTCGCTCAGGCCTACGCGGGCATGGGCCAGGTTTTTGCCTTTTTAGGGGCTTTTAATTTTGCCCCTCCGGCAGAGATGCTGCCGAAAGCCAAAGCGGCTATCGAAAAAGCCCTGTCCCTTGATGAAAATCTGTCCGAGGCCCATTCCGCCGCCGGCATGGTGGCGCACTGGCTCGAGTGGGACTGGGAGGCTGCCGCCCGCAGCTATGATCGGGCGCTTGCCCTCAATCCGGGCGACGCCATGGCCCACGCCAATCGCGGCTGGTTCCTGGTGACCATGAATCGATATGACGAGGCCGTTCGTGAAATCAAGAAGGCCCTTGAGCTCGATCCCCTCATGCCTCTCTATTACGCCTGGTCGGTCGGTATTCACATGTCCGTAGCAAGAACTGACGAGGCGCTCCAGGAATTAGCGAGGGCAATGGAGATCGACCCGAACTTTGTCCTGACCCATTATTTTGCCGGGTATTCTTATATGCGCAAGGGCCTATGGGACGAGGCCATTGATGGCTTAGAAAGAATGAAAAGACTTACTGTCATCCCCGGCTGGGCCGAAGGAGTTCTTGCAGGAATCTATTATTTGAAGGGGGATCATAAGAAGGCTGAGCAAGTTCTTGAGGAGATGATCGAACAGAAAAAAACCATCAAAGAGACGTCGTCCTTTTACATCGGTATGGCAGCCGGGTTCTTGGATCGACTCGACCTGGCCTTCGAATTCCTGGACAAGGCCTATGAAGAGCGCGATATCATGTTGGCTTTGATCCACACTCATGCCGCCATCTGGCCTTCTTCGATGAGCGCAGACCCTCGCTACAAAGCTTTCCTGGCCAAGATGAAGCTGGATTTCTGATTCGATTCAAAGTTCTAACGGTTTTCATATTTATTCATTGACATCCCTACACCCGCGACCTATATTGTTTCATAGTTGACGAAAAGGGAGAGGGATCATGGGAAAATCCTTGAAATGTCCGAAGTGTCATTCCGTAAATCTTGAGGATTCGCGCTTTTGCAGCAACTGTGCGGCTCCCCTCGGTCCGGAGGGGCAGGCCATCCCCTCCTTGACGAAAACGCTCGAAACGCCGATTCCGCCGCTTAAGAAAGGGACGCTCTTCGCCAACAAGTACAAGATCGGCGGAGAGATCGGACGAGGCGGCATGGGCGTCGTGTTCAAGGCCGAGGATACCAAGCTCCGACGCCCGGTCGCCCTGAAGCTTCTCCCCTTCGAACAGTCGCAGTCCCCCGAAGCCAAGGAACGGTTCATGCGCGAAGCCCAGGCCGCGGCCGCCCTCGACCACCCCCACATCTGCACGGTCTACGAGGTCGAGGAGCATGACGGCCAAATGTACATCGCCATGGCCTATATCGACGGGATGAGCCTCAAGGCGAGGATCGTCCAAAAACCGCTCAAAATCAAAGAAGCCCTGGACATCGCCCTCCAGGTCGCAGAAGGCCTGGGGGAAGCGCACCGCAAAGGCGTCATCCACCGGGACATCAAGCCGGCCAACATCATGCTGGCTACAAGAGGCGGGGTTAAGATCATGGACTTCGGTCTGGCCCGAATGGCAGGCGCCATAGACCTGACGCGAACGGACGCGGTCATGGGCACGGTCGCCTACATGTCGCCCGAACAGGTCTTGGGCCAAAAAGTCGACCATCGCACGGACATCTGGTCTTTCGGTTGCATGGTTTACGAGATGCTGGCCGGCCAGGGCCCGTTCCAGGGCGGGCACGAACAGGCGGTCTTTCAGGCCATTGTCCACGGCGAGCCCGAGCCGATCGCGGCTCTGATGAGCGACATCCCGGCCGGCCTCGCCGGAGTGCTGGAGCAATGCCTCCAGAAAAACGCCCTCAACCGCTACCTGGATTTCCAGGCCCTGCTCCAGGACCTCAAGGCCGTGGATCTCCGTGACGTCGCCTCGGCGCCCGCACCGTCTTCCCATAAGCCGTCCACCTCCATCGCCGTCCTCCCCTTTACCAATATGAGCCCGGACAAAGAGCAAGACTACTTCGCCGAAGGGATCGCGGAGGAGCTTCTGAACGCCCTGGCCCGCATTCATGACTTGCGCGTCATGGCCCGGACCTCGGCCTTCGCCCTCAAGGGCATGAATCTCGATATCCGGGAGATCGGCCGGAGGCTCGACGTCAAGGCCGTTCTCGAAGGCAGCGTCCGGAAGGCCGGGAACCGGCTGCGCGTCACGGCCCAGCTCATCAACGTCGAGGACGGGTTCCATCTCTGGTCGGACCGCTACGACCGGGACATGGCCGACATCTTCGCCATCCAGGACGAGATCACGGCGGCCATCGTGGACAGCCTGAAAGTGACCCTGAAGGTCGGTGAGAAGACCGCCCTCCGGAAGCGCTCTACGGACGACCCCGAGGCCTACAACCTCTATCTCAAGGGACTCTACTTCCTCGCCCGGCCGAGTCCCGATTCCTACGAGAAGGCCGTGGGATTCTTTCGGGCCGCCATCGATAAGGACCCGCATTTCGCTCAGGCCTACGCGGGCATGGGCCAGGTTTTTGCCTTTTTAGGGGCTTTTAATTTTGCCCCTCCGGCAGAGATGCTGCCGAAAGCCAAAGCGGCTATCGAAAAAGCCCTGTCCCTTGATGAAAATCTGTCCGAGGCCCATTCCGCCGCCGGCATGGTGGCGCACTGGCTCGAGTGGGACTGGGAGGCTGCCGCCCGCAGCTATGATCGGGCGCTTGCCCTCAATCCGGGCGACGCCATGGCCCACGCCAATCGCGGCTGGTTCCTGGTGACCATGAATCGATATGACGAGGCCGTTCGTGAAATCAAGAAGGCCCTTGAGCTCGATCCCCTCATGCCCCTCTATTACGCCTGGTCGGTCGGTATTCACATGTCCGTAGCAAGAACTGACGAGGCGCTCCAGGAATTAGCGAGGGCCATGGAGATCGACCCGAACTTTGTCCTGACCCATTTATTTGCCGGGTATTCTTATATGCGCAAGGGCCTATGGGACGAGGCCATTGATGGCTTAGAAAGAATGAAAAGACTTCCTGTCATCCCCGGCTGGGCCGAAGGAGTTCTTGCAGGAATCTATTATTTGAAGGGAGATCATAAGAAGGTTGAGCAAATTCTTGAGGAGATGATCGAACAGAAAAAAACCATCAAAGAGACGTCGTCCTTTTTCATCGGTATAGCAGCCGGGTTATTGGATCGACTCGACCTGGCCTTCGAATTCCTGGACAAGGCCTATGAAGAGCGCGATATCCTGATGGCATTGATCCACACTCATACCGCCATCTGGCCTTCTTCGATGACCGCCGACCCTCGCTACAAAGCCCTCCTGGCCAGGATGAAGCTGGATTTCTGATTCGATTCGCAAATGGGTATAATAACGTCATGATCGAGAAGAGGTTTCGGACGAAACAGCGTATCGGCGAAGAGCAACAGCGCGGGCTCATCACGGAGTTGAAAACCTATTTTTCTAAGAGAGATGATGTGGCCTTCACTTATATCTACGGCTCATTTTCCGAGGGGAATTCTTTCAGGGATATCGACGTCGCCGTCTATCTTTTGGAATACAATGAGGAATCCGTCCCGGAGTCGGATCTATCGTTCGCATTGTCAAAATCCACGGGTTACCCGGTCGAAGTGATGATCTTGAACCGGGCGCCTGTTTCTTTTCAGCTTTCCGTCCTGAAGAAAGGGGTGCTTCTCGTCAGCAAATCGGAAGACCTCAGAACGGATTTTATCGATGATGTCGGCAGAAGATACCGCGAATATTCTCACTTCAGAAACCTTGCTCTTGAGGCCTAGCGCATGAAGACGGCTGTAGATATGGATCGCATCCTAAAAGCGAAGATGGATCTTGTCCGGATTTCGGATCAAATCGATCACCTTTTCGGCGGCGGGGTCGAGGATTTCCTTACGGATCCCAGAAATGCGCTGTCCATGAAATATCTATTGATTGAGGCCGTCGAGGCCGTGGCCGACATCTGTCAACATCTCCTGGCGAAAGCGAAGGGGATCGTTTGTGAAGGATATGTCGACTGCATCGTTAAGGCCGGCGAAGCCGGGATCATGACTCATGCCTTGGCTCAAAAGCTGCGGAAACTGGCTGAGCTCAGGAATATCCTCATCCATCGATATTGGGTTGTCGATGATGAGAAGGTCTTCCAGCAGACAATGGAGAACAAGGATAATCTGAGAAAATTCCTTGACGAGGCGGATCGCTTCATCAAATCACTGAAGATCTAAATTTCCATACACCTCATGGGAGTTCTTGATTCCCTCGCTTGAGCGCTTTCCTATCAAAGTCCTTTTGTGTTTCATATTGATTCATTGACATCCCTACACCCTACATTCCGCACGAAACAATCTTGAAAATGCGGAATTATTATTGAACTTATCATCTTTAATATCAGCTGGATAGCTTACTTGTAGAAAACAGCCCTTTCTTTGATTTC
>JAWSUF010000011.1 GCA_033549365.1 Acidobacteriota bacterium | reverse complement strand
TCCGCTCAACCCATACGGAAACTCTGCCTCCTGGAGAGCACCGAACGCGAGCTCCTAACGGCCCTGAAGCTTGATCCCGAGGCCATTTAGGTACTACACCAAGATAAGAGCTATCATCATGATATATAATAAGTTCCGAGTTGCCGATAAAGCTATTGGCGAAAGTCGGGTCAGAGTTTTTAGAGCTTTTGGAATTTTCCTGGGACGAGGCCGTCGGGATTGATGCGGATGCGTCTCGGTCTTTCCTCGGTTTCCCAAACCGCCTCGACCTGAGGTCCGTCCACGACAATCATGGCCCTGTGAGAGATGCGCCCGATTCTCCACTCGACCCAAAGCGGAAAGACAAACACATCGTGAGGCTGAAAGACCCGGATCCTGGTCCGAAATCCGTTTTCCGTTTTTTCGACCTGGGAGGAGAACCGGACCCGGGGAAGCTCATGCCGGAAAAACCAGCCCTGGAAAAAATCCTGGAGATCGCGACCCGAGGTTTTTTCCACGGCTTGAATGAACTGTCCCGTTCGAGCCCGGCCGTGCCGGTGTTCCCGGAAAAATTCCCTCAGACAACGATAAAAGAGGTCTTCGCCGAGGATATCGGACAGCATATGCAGCGCCAGAGACGCCTTGTTGTAGACAATCGCCTGAAAAGCCTCATAATCGGTATAGCTCAGGCGTGAGCCGAGGATGACCGGGCCGCGATGGGATTTTTTTTCCGTCCAGCGCGAAAGTTTTTTGATGATTCCCCCGAATTCGCGTTCCCCGAACTGTTTTCTCAAATAGAGAACCGCCGCATATTGGGAGAGGCCTTCACTCAGCCACTGATCGCGGTATGTGGCCCAGGATACGGCCTGTCCCCACCACTGGTGGGCGATTTCATGAGCCAGAAAGTAATCTTCCCGGGCGGACACATCCACGGGGCTGTTGAGGGCCAGTCCATAGCGCCTCTCTCCGATCCACGGCGGCTCATTGAGCACGATGAACGAGGGGGGACTGTGTCCTCCCCGGACGGGCCAAAGCCTGTGGACGACGCGGAAGGAGTCATAGGGGAAAGGCCCGAACAACCCGGAATAAAACTCAAGGATCTCCGAACTTTTCTCGGCCAGTTCACGCCAGGGAACACTGATTTCCGAAGAAACATGAACACTGAACGGTACGGGCGAGTCCCGGCTTTGGGTCTTGTCGAAACGCCCGACGATAAACGCCAGATATTTGACGGGCGTCCGCGTTTCCCACAGGAAGGACGACGATCCGTTCGAGCCGGCAGGATTCCCGACCGAGAGACAAACATACCCGGGTGGCACGACGATACGCATGCGGGCCGTAAAATATTTTTCGTCCGCCGGGGCCGGATACCATAAGGCATTATGGGTGAAGAGATAGGTCTCATAGCGCGGCCGGAAGACCACGACTTGGTCCCGGACTCTGGATTGAGAGAGCACATCGGACATCGGAGGAATGGGAAAAATCCGTCCCCGGTATTCGATCTCCAACTCGAAGGGTTCGCCCCGTTCCGGAGGGACAATGAAATAGGCATAAAAGAGATTGCGCAATCGATCCTGTGTCACAAAAAGATCCCGGCCGGCCGGATCTCTCACCTTGAGGATTTCGAGATCGGGATTCAGACGAAATTTTACGGCGTCGAGCGCTTCGACCCGGGAGGCGATCCGGATGCGCGCCTTCGCCGACAGGGATGAGGATTCCGGGTTGTAATCGACATCAAGGTCGTAATGCCGAACATCGAACTTTTCGCCGAAACTGACGAACATGCGGGGAAGCCGTTCCTCGTCGGCCCGGCGCGGCGAATACATGTTGACGATTCTGTTTTTGGTGCGATCAAACAGGCTGATTTCTTCCTCGGAAAACGGATGATAGATATAGGTCATCAGCCCGGTTTTTCGACCCCGAAAATCAAAAACGGCTTCATCGCCCTGGGGAAGGAACGATAAAAGGCCTTGATCCATGGGGCTTTCGATCGTGAAGGATCGTCCGTAATTGCGCGAGAACACGGCGGCCGCCGATTTTTTTTCGGTTTCGGAAACGGCGACCCGGGGATCGTCCTCAAAGTCCCGGATCGTGACTCTCGTCAAGAAAAAATGATTCGAACATCTCAGAAACACGTGGTCCAGGGTGTCTTCGAGAATGGGGCGTCCGTACATCAACTCGAGTTGGTGTTTCTCGATGTCGTCGGACGGCTGGAATGTCAAATGTCCCTTGCCTAGAACGACAAGCGCCGTATCGAGATGAGGGATATTGTCGAAAAAGACGGCGGCCTCCTCAAAAACGATCTTGATGTCGCGGTGTTCGATCTCCACGCGAGAGCTTCGCCCGTACCGTCCGGAGGGGATTTGGAGCTTGTAAAGGTTGGCCACAGATCCGGAAGGTTCCCGGCGGATAATCCGCCAGCGCCCATCGAGGCGTTCCATAAAAAACTTCCAGTTTTCGGCGATCACGGCATGTTCGTTTTGAAAAAAGGCCTGAAGAAAAACGACCGGACGGCCGGTTTCGTCCGATCCCCGTCCCGACATTCGGAGAGTCAAGCGATCCATTTCGAAGACGTCGAAATAGCTTCGGACGGCGGCGTTTTCGGAGTCCCGGAGATCGGGAGTGAGAAACGCCAGGTATCCGGCGATGTCTTTCTCTTCGAGACGTTTGATGATCCCGTCAAGAAACAGATCCAGGGTTTTTTCATCCGGGCCGGGTCCGGCCGCGACAGAGGTCACCAAAAGGATGGCCATCAGAGAGATTCGAAAATAAACCTGCAACATGTTCCCGTTTAATCCGGCTGCAAGACTATTATACAGCACGATTTATGCCAATGGCCAATTCGCGTTATCCCCCCTCTAAAAAACCGTCCCCATTCAGGATTGTGTAAATTTTTTTTTACTTTTTGAGATCGCGGCCCAAAACTTTCTCGACGTCGGCCACTTTGCCTTCGATGCGATTCGATGCTCCCCGGCGGTCGTCGATGGAAATGCGGGTGAGAACGCGAGAACCGTGAGCCATCATTTTTTCGTGGCAGGCCTTGATGAGAGGGATGACGGCGTCCCAATCGCCTTCAAGGATGGTCCCCATGGCCGTCAACCTGTAGGGTAGACCGCTTCCATCCACAAGATCGAGCATTTCGGCCACATATCCGGCCAGCTCCTCGCCGCGGCCTATCGGAATGATGCTGAATTCGACGATCATATCGCGGATTCCTCTTTTTTCCTGCCGTTGTTTTTCTTCAGGCGTTCTTCCCAGGTCACGAAGCTGTGGAAGAACAGGGCGTCCCCCTCATCGATGCCCCGGGTGATTTCCGTGATATGGGAGGTCGTTGCGCCGAAAGCTTCAATGGCGTAGATGACGGCTTTTTCCGGATCGACATGGCTTCCGCAGGTGTAAATATCCAGAGCCCCATAGCCCATTTCCGGCCAGGTGTGCGTCGAGATATGAGATTCGGAAATCACGACGACTCCGCTGACGCCGTTGGGAGGAAAACGGCTGAAAGAAATGGCCCAGACCTGGGCTCCGGCGATTTCCGCCGCCTTGACCAGGATTTGCTGAACCTTCTCGACGCTTCCGATGATATTCGGATCACAGCCGGAAGCTTCCACGATATAGTGATGGCCGATGGACGAATGAACCTCTTTAGCCATAGGAATCTCCTTACTCCGGAAATCAAAACGCGTTAAAAAATTGATTATGTCACATCCTGGAAATCTGTCAAGAACGGCGCACGGCGTCGGGAATGAAGACGCGGGGATCTTCCTTGACGACATTCAGGACGATATGGGTCACGGTCCGCTCGACACAGGGCACCGCCAGAAGATTTTTCAGAAACGCATTCAGATCTTCGCGGCCGTCGAAACGCCCGACGATCAGCGAATCCCAATCCCCGGTCACATCATAAACCGCCGTGACGCGGGGATCTTCGGAGATTGTTTTCTGGGTTTCGATGAGCCGGCCTCCCGAGATCCGGACGGCAACGATGGCGGTCAGGCCGCTTCCGAAAAACTCGGGATCGGCGAGAGGGATGTAGCCGCGGATGGCACCGGCTTTTTCCATTCTTTTGACGGCATTGATGACCGCCGTCGTCGAGATGCCGATATCCTTGGCAATTTCCCGAAAGCTTTTTCGGGCATTGCTGTTCAGGATCGCGAGAATCTTCCTATCCATATACACAGCCATGACCCCCTCCTTTACACATGGATCTTTTCAAAAGAAATATAGATACATTTGTTTTTATATGACAAATATTTGTTGACACTCAATCTTGTTTTTGATAGAAAAGTTGACATTATGAATCTCGCTCAAAAGCTTCGCGCGGCGTTTTATCCTAATGGAAAACGGCCCTATGGGTCAAGCCGTCTAAAATGACAGGAGGTGAATGATGATCGGAAACGTCCATAATCCCCTTGCCGAATGGGGCTTCGGTTCCGAACAGGATGTCCTGGATTTCATTCTCGCCCCGGACAGGAATATCGGATTCATCCGCATCGTCTTTCCCGACATCCTGGGTCGCCCCATGGATTTCGCCATTCCGGCGGCCGAGTTGGAACGCGCCTTTTCCGACGGCAAGGGTTTCGACGGGTCCTCGGTCGAAGGCTTTGTCCGCATCGAGGAAAGCGACCTCGTCATCCGGCCGGACTACCGGACATTCCGTGTCCTGCCCTGGGAATACCGGGGCTTCAACGGACAGCCCGCCTGGCGGGAAGCCGTGATGTTCGGAGACATTCTGACACCCGATGGAACGCCCTATCGGGGCGACAGCCGTCATGTTCTCAAAACCATGCTGGATCGGGCCTCCGGAGAATTCGGTTTCGACGCTTTCAAGTGCGGCCCCGAGCTCGAATTCTTCATCTTCGCCGACGACCGGGAACCCACCGCCCTGGACGTCGGAGGATATTTCTTCAGCGGGCGGCACGGCGAGATCCGCAAGGAAATTCAGCTCTACCTGAACCGCATGGGCATTGCCACGGAATACGACCATCACGAAGTCGCCCACGGCCAGCATGAGATCGATCTCCGCTATCTCGATGCGCTGGACATGGCTGACACGGCCATGATTTTCCGGTACATGGTGAAAAAAGTCTGCCGGATGCACGGGCTTTACGGAACATTCATGCCGAAACCCGTCAACGGACAAAACGGCAGCGGCATGCATGTCCATCAGTCCTTGTGGAAACCCGGCCGAAACGTCTTTTTCGAGGCGGATGCGCCCTACCAGCTTTCGGATACGGCCCGGAGCTTCATGGCGGGGTTGATTGTTCACGCCCGGGAGACTTCGGCCATTTTCAGCCAGTGGATCAACTCCTATAAGCGGCTGATCGAGGGCTTTGAGGCCCCCGTCTATATCGCCTGGGGTCAGAAAAACCGATCCGCCTACATCCGGGTCCCGAAATACCAGCCCGGAAAAGAGGCGGCCACCAGGATCGAACTCCGATCCCCCGACCCGGCCTGCAATATTTATCTCGCCCTGGCCGTGATGCTTGCCGCCGGACTCGAAGGCCTTCGGAAATCCTGCGATCCATGCGGTCCCGTTGAAGACAATATCTACGACATGAGCGCCGCACACCGGAAAAAGCTCGGCATCGAAATTCTTCCTCGCAATCTCGAAGAGGCGATCCGCATCATGGAAAAAAGCCGGTTGGTCCGAGACTGCCTGGGGGATCATATTTTCTCCTCGTTTCTCGCCAACAAACGCCGGGAAATCGAAATGTATCAGCGGAACGCCTCCCGGGAATTCGACAGCCGGGTGAGCGAATACGAAATTCGGACCTATCTGCCCGTTCTTTGACCTTTTCACGCGGGCCGAGGTGTGCTATAACTACACCCGTTCATCATGGATATCGTATCGATCGTCATCAGCTTGTTTGTGCTGCTCTTCGCCATCACCATCCACGAAGCGGCGCACGCCTGGTCGGCCCACAAGCTCGGAGACCCGACGGCCTGGAGCCTTGGGCGGGCTTCGTTGAATCCCGTCGTCCACATCGACCCCTTCGGCACGGTTCTCTTTCCCATCATTCTCGCGGTCATCGGGGCGCCCGTCTTCGGCTGGGCCAAACCCGTTCCCGTCAACCCTTACAACCTGCGGAACCCGCGCCGTGACAACCTGTGGATTTCCTTTTCGGGTCCGGCCGCCAACCTGACGGCCGCAGCGGCGGGACTGATTCTGATCCTCCTTCTCAAGGCCTTGAACCCGGGCCTGACGGAATTTCTGCGCGACTTTCTCTTTTTCCGCCAGGGTTTTCCCCGCGGCATCTTTCCCCTCCATGGAGTCATGCTGATCCTCTTTTACGGAGTTTTGATCAACACCTACCTGGCCATCTTCAACCTCATCCCCGTCCCGCCCCTGGACGGCAGCGGCATTCTTTCCGGTCTTCTTTCAGACAAAGCGGCTGAAACCTACGATCGCATCCGCCCCTATGGATTTTTTATCGTCCTGGCTCTCGTTTACCTGGGTGTTCTGGGTTTCATCGTCCGCCCGATCCAGATTGTCATTTTCACCTTGATTTTTTCCTGATCATGAGCACTTCCGAAAAAAAGACGGTTTTAAGCGGCATGAGGCCGACCGGCCCTCTCCATCTCGGCAATTACGTGGGCGCTCTCCGCAACTGGATCCGCCTTCAGGACACCCACCGGTGTTTCTATTCGATCGTCACCTGGCATGCCCTGAGCTCGGAATACACAAACACCAAATCGCTCCGAAACTATACTTTTGAAGTCGCCGTCGACTGGATCGCCGCCGGGCTGGATCCGGAAAAATCCGTTCTCTTTATCCAGTCCGAAGTCAAGGAACACGCCGAACTCCACCTTCTTCTCTCCATGATCGTCCCTCTGCCCTGGCTTGAGCGCGTGCCGACCTTCAAAGAGCAGCAGGAACAGCTTCGGGACCGGGATTTGAATACTTACGGTTTTCTCGGTTATCCCCTGTTGCAGACCGCCGACATTCTGGTCTACAAGGCCCAGGTCGTCCCCGTCGGCGAAGATCAGGCCTTTCACCTGGAGCTGGCCCGGGAGATCACCCGCAGGTTCAATCGGTTTTACGGCGAGGTTTTCCCCGAACCCCAGATGCTCCTGACCGAGGTTCCCAAGCTGTCCGGCACGGACGGCCGGAAAATGAGCAAATCCTACGACAACGCGATCTACATGAAGGATACTCCGGATATCATCCGCAAAAAAATCGCCGTCATGGTGACCGACACCCGAAGAAAACGCCGTTCCGATCCCGGTGTCCCTGAGGACTGTCCGGTTTTCACCCTCCACAAGGCTTTTGTCCGTCCTGAAAAACGCGAGGAACTGGCCCGGGGCTGCCGCACGGCGGAAATCGGCTGCCTGGAGTGCAAAACGGCTGTCATCGACGCCTTGACCGAGCTGTTCGCCGCCTACAGGGACAAACGCAGGGACTTGGAAGCCCACCCCCAAACCGTATGGGATATTCTCGAAGAAGGAAACTCCCGGGCCCGGGACGTCGCCCGGAGGACCATGGAGGACGCCCGGTCCGCCATGGGGCTCTGAAAATTGCCGGTTACGGGAAACACGCGTCATGGCTCTTGAACCCTCCACGGAAGGCTACCAGGTCAAACTCGAGATTTTTGAAGGTCCGCTCGACCTCCTGCTGTTTCTCATCCGGAAAAAAAAGATCGATATTCACGACATTCCGATCGCCCAGATCACGCGGGACTATCTTGAATACCTGGAGCGCAAGGACCGCATCAATCTGGACCGGGAAGCCGAATTTCTTTTTATCGCCTCTCTCCTGATCTACATCAAGTCCCAGCTTCTTCTGCCTCGGGAAACCGAGACGGCCGAAGGCGAGGATCCGCGCCGGATCCTGGTCGACCGTCTCGTGGAATACCAGAAAATCAAGGCCGTGTCCTCCGTCTTGCGCGATCGCGAGGAGGAACAACTTCTGCACTGGCGCAGGACGTTTTTGCCGCCGCTGCCCGAGGAAGACCCGCTGGAGGGAATGGACGTCTCCCTTTTCAACCTGGCCGAAGCTTTCTTCCTGATCATGAAACGCAAGTCCGCCGGCGATTTCCGCGTGATCAAGGGCCGGGAGGTCACCATCGGCGAAAAGATGACCGAACTCCTCGGCCTTCTGGAACGCGAATCCGTCATCGATTATAAGGACTATTTCGAAACCCAGGAGTCGCTCGAGGAAGCCCTGATTTCCTTCTTTTGCCTTCTCGAACTCATCAAGTCCTTCCGTGTCATCGCCGTTCAGGAAGAACTTTTCCAGACCATCAAGGTCTGGCTGCGCAAAGATTTTCCGAGGAATCCCGATCATGAGTGATCAACTGAAACCCATCATCGAAGCCCTGGTTTTCCTTTCTCAGGATCCCCTGACTTTGGATAAAATCCAATCCATTCTGGAGGGCACCCCCCCCGAAGAGATCCAGGCCGCTCTGAATGCCCTTACGGCGGATTATGCCTCTCCTGAACGCGGCATTTCCCTCCGGCTGGCAGGAGGAGGTTATGTTTTTTCAACCAAGCCCGAGCATGACGGCTGGATCCGCCGCCTGCTGATGATCGAGCGGAAATCCAAGCTTTCGGCGGCGGGTCTCGAAACTCTGTCGGCCATCGCTTATCACCAGCCCGTGACCCAGGCGGAAATTTCCGCTATCCGGGGAGTGGATTCCTCGGGAGCGCTTCGGACGCTTCTCGATAAAAAACTCATCAAAATCGTCGGAAGGAAAAAAGCGCCGGGCAATCCGCTTGTTTACAGAACATCGGAGCGATTTCTGCAGTATTTCGGGCTCAACAGCCTCGATGAGCTGCCCTCGACCGAGGAAATCGCCCGGATTCTCCAGGAGGACGCCGAACCCGAGACATGATCGCCTCGAATTCAACCTAAGTCTAGGTTCCTCCATAACTTAGGATTGACACCCGGCGGGAAGTCGGATAGTATGAGACACCCTGACACTGAACACGACGCCGTCGACATCATCCGGCAGCGCGACAATACGAAGATACGAAGGGAGAAGAGAGTTCCATGACAGATTTAACCAAGCATCCGAACAAGGACGACAAGATTTCCTCGGAAGATTACGCCGACCTTCTGGACAAGTACCAGTTCCAATCCGGGGACATCACCCAGGGCAGTATTGTCAGCGGCCGGGTCATCAAGTCGACGCCGACCCACATCCTCGTGGATATCGGGTTTAAAACCGAAGGCGCCATTCCCATCGAGGAATTCCGCGACCCCCGGGAAGCCGCGGCACTCAAGCCGGGCGATGCCGTCGAGGCCATGCTCGAAAGAACGGACCCCAAAGACGGCACCGTGATCCTTTCCAAGAGGCGGGCGGACAGCATCAAGGCCGTGGAAGCTCTGGAGAAAGCTTTCGCGCACAACAGCACGATCAGCGGATCCATCAAGGAACGGAACCGAAGCGGATATATCGTCGATGTGGGCATCGACGCATTTCTTCCGGAATCCCACGCCGACATCCGGCCGGTCAGGGACCCCGCCTCTCTTGTCGGTCAAACCTTCAAATTCCGGATCATGAAATTCGATCGGAAAAGCGAAAACGCCGTCCTGTCCCGCAAGCTTCTTCTTCAGGACGAACGGGAAAAAAGGAAACGGGCCGTGTTCGGGACCCTGGCCAAAGGACAGAAAGTCAAAGGAAAGGTCCGTTCCCTGACAAGCTTCGGCGCCTTCGTCGATATCGGGGGGATTGAAGGACTGCTTCATGTCTCGGATCTGTCCTGGGGCAAAACCGGACACCCCTCGGAGAAGATCTCCGTAGGCACGGAGCTCGAAGTCCTGGTCCTCGACTTCAGCGAAAAAACAGAGAAGATCTCCCTGGGTCTCAAGCAGATGACGCCCGATCCCTGGTCGAATATCCTGGACAAGTATCAGGGGGGGCAGCGGCTGAACGGCAAGGTCGTCAGCCTCACGGATTTCGGCGCCTTCGTCGAACTCGAACCCGGCGTGGAAGGTCTCGTGCATATTTCCGACCTCACCTGGTCCCGCAAGCTCGTTCATCCCAAAAAGATTCTTCAAGTCGGCCAGGAGGTCGAGGTCAGCATTCTCGACGTCAACGCCCAAAGCAAGAGGATCTCTCTCGGTCTCAAACAGACGACGCCGCATCCTCTGGACGTCTTCCGGCAGAAATGCGCCCCCGGCTCCCGGATCAAGGGCAAGGTCACCAGCTTGACGGACTTCGGCGCCTTCGTCGAAGTCGATCAGGGTGTGGAAGGCCTGGTCCACGTCTCCGACCTCAGCTGGGAGAAAGTCAAGCATCCGTCGGACAAACTCAAGGTCGGCGACGAGGTCGAGGTCGTCGTCCTCAACATCGATTCCGACAAGCAGAAGGTCTCCCTGGGCATCAAACAGCTTGAAGGCGACATCTGGGAGGATTTCGGCGCCCGCCATAAAGCCGGTGACATCGTCAAGGTCAAGATCGTCCGGCTCGCGGATTTCGGCGTCTTCGTCGAAATCATCCCGGGCATCGAAGGCGTCGTCTTTCTCTCGGAGCTCGATGACAAGAGGATCGAAAAGCCCTCCGATGCCTTCGCGGTCGGGGATGAAAAAAACGCCAAGATCCTCAAGATGAACCCCCGGGCCCGGAAAATCTCCCTCAGCTTCCGGCAGGCCCAGTTCGATCTTCAGAGGATGGAGTTCCAGAAATATATGGATACCCAGGACGATAAAATGACGCTGGGGGACATCATGAGAGACCAGCTCATGAACTTCCGAAGACCCGCCAAAAAGAGCCGGAAGGAGGACTGAGATGATCAAGGCCGATCTCGTGACCAGGATCTCCCTGGAATTGAACATCCCCAAACAGGAAGCGGAGGAGGGAGTCAACCTGTTTTTCGAGGCCATCAAGGACGCTCTTCTGAAAGGCGAAGAGATAGAAATCCGGGGGTTCGGAAGCTTCCGTTTCCGAACCCGGACATCCCGCTCCGGACGCAATCCCCGAACCGGCGAACCCGTCGATGTTCCGCCCAAGAGAGTCCTGTATTTCAAACCCAGCAAACTGCTCAAGGAAATGATCAACGCCTAAATGCTTCGCTATATCGCCGCGCCGTGGAGGGAGCCCTACGTGAGAAAAACCGAGAAGGCGGAAGGATGCATCTTTTGCCTGGCCGGAAAGACCAAAGGGGATGCCGGCTCCCTTGTCCTTCATCGGGGCCGGCGTTCCTTTGTCATTCTCAACCGCTATCCCTATACGCCGGGACACCTGATGATCGCACCGTTTCGACATCTCGATGATCTCGATCAGGCCGGCACGGAACTCGCCGGAGAACTCATGGCCTTGATCCGGCTTTCGCTTCGGGTTCTCAAATCCGCCTACAAACCGCAAGGATTCAACATCGGGATGAATCTCGGCCGGAGCGCCGGGGCCGGCGTGGCCGATCATTTCCATATTCACATCGTCCCCCGCTGGACGGGAGACGCCAACTTCATGCCCCTGGTGGGTCGGACAAAAATCATGCTCGAAGACCTGGATACGACCTGCCGGCGTCTGCGGCCCCTGTTCACGAAATCGCGCGCGGCGGCCGCCCGCAAAGAACGCTGAGAGGTGAAACCATGCTGAAATCGATGCGCAAGAATGTCAAATCCCTGGCGCCCGTCATGTGGATCGTCATCATCGCCTTTGTCATCACCATCTTCGCCGTCTGGGGCGGCGCCGGCAGGACGGGCGACGTCGACTGGGGCAACACGCTCGTCTCGGCGGGCAAATCCCGGATCACCGGAGAAGAGTATTTCCACAGCCTTCGCCAGCGGCTCGAATCCATGCGACGGGAGTTTCCCGATCTCAACGCCGACATCATCCGGCAGCTCAACCTCACCCAGCAGACGCTCGAACAGATGATTCAGCAAAAACTTCTTTTGCAGATCGCCCGCGAGCAGAAAATCCGGACGACGGACGCCGAAGTCCGCGACAGCATCATGTCCTACCCCGTGTTCCAGAGAGACGGGCGGTTCATCGGATTCGAGGAATACCGTCGGATTCTGTCGTGGAACAGAATCGACATCGGCGAATTCGAGGAGAATATCCGGCGCGACACCCTGATCAATAAGGTCATCCGGTTGGTGACGGCGGGCATTGTCGTCACGGAAGACGAAGTCTGGGGAAACTTTCGGAACCAGAACGAAACCGCCCGCATCGAATATTTGATCGCCGACATTGAAAAGACCGAGGCGGTGGAAGAGGAGCCTTCGCCGGACGAGATCCGCACCTGGTTCGAATCCCGAAAAGACGTCTATGCCGTTCCTGAAACCCGGGCGGGAGATTATGTCTTTTTCCGCAATGAGGACATGAAAGCGGAGATTGAGATCCCGGAGGCCGAAATCGAGGCCTACTACAGGGAAAATCTCTCCCAGTTCCAGGAGCCGGAGCAGATCCGCATCGGCCGGATTCTTCTTCCGCTCGAGGATGAAGATCGGACGTCCGCTCTTGAGGAGGCCGCTGACTTGCTCGACCGCCTGCGGAGCGGATCGGATTTCGCCATGCTGGCCCGGCTCTATTCCGAAGATCCCAAGGCCTCGGAAGGCGGCGACTGGGGATTTTTCGAGTGGATGTCTCTCAGCCCCCGCGAAACCCAGGCGGCGCGGACCCTCGGCCAGGGTGAGATCTCCGAAGTGATCGAAATCGACGGCGGGGTGGTCCTGCTCAAGGCCCTGGAAAAAACGCCGGAACAGACCCGCCCGCTTGAAGAGGTTCGAGGCACGGTCCGGAACCTCCTCGAGGACAAGAAAACACGCGATCTGGCCGCCGGGAAAATCGCCGCTCTGGAAAAAGCGGCGAAGCGCGATAAAAGTCTGGACGTCGCCGCCCAAAGGGAAGGGCTCCGGGCTCTGGAAACGGGTCTTCTGAAAAAGGGGGATCCACTCCTTCCCGTGGATGCCTCGGGCACGCTGAGCGAAACGCTTTTTGCCCTGGCCGAGAACGAAATTTCCTCTCCCGTCTACACCTTCACCGGAGTCGGTCTCGTCCAGCTCCGCACCATCGACCCGTCAAGACCGGCCGAGCTCGACGAGGTTCGCGAAAAGGTCATCGCCGACCTCCGCAGGGAGAAACGGAAAACGCGAACCCTCGAGCGGATTTGGGCCGTGAGGGACGGGCTGAACAACGACTGGGAAACCGCGGCCGGCAAAACCGGTCTGGAATTCAACGCCGTCGAAGCCCATAAGCGGGGGCAATACCTGGGCCTGATCGGTGATAACGATGAGATCGATGCCCTGGCGTTTTCTCTCCCCCCGGGTGAAATCAGTGAAGCCGTCGATATCGGACGCGGTTATGCCCTGCTGCGGGTTCTGGACCGCAAGGAAGTCACCCGGGAGGAATTCGAAGCCGTCCGGACCGAAGAGAGAAACACGCTCCTCGAGGAAAAGAAGAACAAATTCCTCCAGTCGTTCCTGACACAGGCCCGGGAGGACCGGAACGTCAAGATCAACTCCAACCTGCTGATGACGGTCAACCAGGACGTCCTGTCCCGATACACCCGGGACGAATAGCCGACGGCTCGGATCGCCGCGTTCATGATCCGGAATTCAGCCGGTGATCACACGGAGAAATACGAGCAGAAGAAGAATGGCCAGGGGCGCCAGAATCCGGATATTGAAAACCCAGAGTTTCTTCAAAGGAAACCGGGGGTGGCCGGAGGCGATCTCGGCAAGAGCCCTGGGAATTCCCCAGGCATAAACGACAAAGACACAGACCAGAAATGCGCCCACGGCCAGGAGAATATTCCCGAAGACGAGATCCATCCTGTCCATGAAACGCAGCCGTGTCAGAAAGGGCAGGCCGCCGTGGGACAGGGCGGACGGAAGTCCCAGAAGAAAGGCCGCCCCGCCGATGACGAAAGCCGCCTTTTTCCGGCTCCAGCTTTTTTCATCGATCAGAAAGGCCGTCGGAACTTCAAGAAGCGAAATGGTCGACGTCAGAGCGGCGACAAGCAGCAGGATGAAGAACATCACTCCGAACAGGTAGCCGCCGGGAACCTGGGAAATGATCATGGGGAAAACCTGGAACATCAGGCCCGTTCCGGGCTGGAAATTTTCCGGGTGCAGACCCGGTGTCGCAAAAAGGGTCGGGAAAATGATGATTCCGGCCAGGAAGGCGATGAGCGTCGTCGAGAAGCAGACCCATCCGGCCGAGGACACGAGGTTGTCGCGCTTGCCGATGTAGCTGCCGTAGGTGATCATGATGCCCATGCCCAGGCTTAAAGAATAAAAGGCCTGGCCCAAAGCGAAAAAGAGGACCTTGACATCGAGTTTGCCGAAGTCGGGTTTCAGGTAGAAGGCCAGTCCCGGGCCGGCGCCGGGAAGGGTCAGAGCGCGCACGGCCAGAAAAATGATCAGGACAAAAAGAAGGGGCATCAGGATTTTCGACCACCGTTCGATTCCCGACTGAACGCCCCTGGAAATGATGAATGTCGTGATGCCCATGATGACCAGGAGGCAGATCACGACCTCCAGCGGGTCGGCGGCGAATTGGATGAAGGCCGTTTCTGCAGTCTCCCAGGTCACCCGGCCGCGGAAAACGCCCGCGATCGTCTTGTAGAGATATCCAAAGGCCCATCCCGCAACAACCGCATAGTAGGACAGGATGACGATTCCGGTGATGACTCCGGCGTAGCCGACGATTTTCCAGGGTGTCTTCGGTTTGATGGTCTCATAGGCACCCACGGGGTTTTTGCTGGTATGCCGCCCCATGGCCAGCTCAGCCAGCATGACCGTGAACCCGATAAAGACGACGGCCAGGATATAGGCCATGACGAAGACGGCCCCGCCGTTCCGGCCGACCATGATCGGGAACCGCCAGATGCTGCCCAGGCCGATGGCCGATCCGGATGCGGCCAGGATGAATGCGATTTTTGAGCCCCAGTGGCCTCTGTCCTGCAAGCTGTCGGCCATGTTTTTCCTCCTCGACCTGAGTCCGCTCTCCGGTAAAATCTCCCCCTTATTTACCATAGGACGGGCCGCTTGGCAAAATCACCGGCGGCGGACATGAGACCCGGTTCGCCTTGACAGGTTCGTCCCGCGGGCGATATCATTCGCTCGGTTCTTTTCAGGCGATCGAGAAAAGGGCAAAGGAGCATCGGGCATGGCCGTCAGAAAAAAACGCAAAATCGCGATTTTCGCCGCCGTTGTCCTCGCGGCCGTTTTGAGCTTCCCGGGTTGTGCCATGATGGAGGATCTGGCCGGAGCGCTGACCAACCTCCAAAGGCTGAAATTCAAATTGGGCGCCGTCGAGGATTTTTCGATTCTAGGGATCCCCTTGAGCGGCAAGGCGAACATGGCGGATTTTTCCTTCATGGACGGCCTGCGACTTCTTGATGGCTTTCGGACCCGGCAGCTGCCGGCGGAATTCATCCTCAACGTTCTGGCCTTGAATCCCAACGACGGGACGGGAGGAAGCCCCCGCACGGTCTCCACGCTGACCAGCCTGGAGTCGCGCCTGCTCATCGACGGAACGCCGACCGTGACGGGGAACATCGAGCGGCCCGTTGAAATCCCCGGGACCGGGCAGGACACCACGATCCCCATTCGTCTGACGATCGACCTCTATGAATTTTTCGGGAATAAGGGGTACGAAGAGATCATCGGATTGGCCCTGGCCCTCGGCGGCGCCCGAAAAAGCACGGGCCGGCTTTCCCTGGATGCCCTGCCACGGGTTTCAACGCCCTACGGCGATATCGCCTACCCGAACAGGATCGTGATCGTCGATCAAACGTACCGCTGATGTCTTTCGACTTCGACACGCTTCTCGACCGCCGCAACACCGGCTCCCTGAAATGGGAATATCCCGCCCGGGCTCTCGGAAAACCGGACGTTATCCCGATGTGGGTCGCAGACATGGACTTCGCCGCGCCCCCGGCCGTTGTGGAAGCCGTCCGGAGACGGGCCGCCCACGGCGCCTATGGATATGCCTGGATTCCGGATTCCTTCTGGAATGCCGCGGCGCAGTGGATGGCGACGCGGCACGGCTGGCCGATCCGCCGCGAATGGATGATCCTGACCCCCGGGGTCGTTCCCGCTCTCAGTCTCTGCGTGACGGCCTTCACTCGTCCGGGCGACAAGATCGTCATTCAGACGCCCGTTTACCGGCCTTTCATGACAGCGATTGAAAACAACGGCCGCAGGATCGCCCGGAATCCGCTCCTCTTCGACGGGGAGACTTGGCGCATGGATTTCGAAGATCTGGAGCGAAAAATCGACCGATGGACCCGCCTGCTGATTCTCTGCAGTCCGCACAATCCCGTCGGGCGCGTCTGGAACGCCGATGAGCTCGGCCGTCTCGGGGACATCTGCCGGAAAAAGGACATCCTCGTCGTATCCGACGAAATTCACCAGGACCTCGTTTTCCGGGGCCACAAGCACATTCCCTTTGCCTCCCTCAATGAAGATCTGGCCGAGCGGACGATCACGCTCTTCGCTCCGTCCAAAACATTCAACATCGCCGGTTTCCTCACGGCTGTGGCCATAGCCTCGAATCCACGCCTCCGCCGCACGCTCGACGCCGAGGCGGAAAGGGCCGGTCTCGTTCTGGCCAACGTCTTCGGCACGGTCGCCCTCGAAGCCGCCTACAACCACGGCGCGGAATGGCTCGAGGCCCTTCTTCAATACCTCGAAGGCACGATCGCCCGTACGGCTGATTTTTTCCGCAGGCGAATCCCTGCAATCCGGTTCCACGAACCCGAGGGCACCTATCTGGGCCTTCTCGACTGTCGCGCCCTGGGGATGTCCCAGAAGGATCTCGACGCATTTTTCCTCGAAAAAGCTCGGGTTCACTTCGATGCGGGAACGATCTTCGGCTCGGAACTCGAGGGCTGGGAGCGCATCAACCTGGCCTGTCCGCGCGCCCGAGTGGACGAGGTCCTGGAGCGGATCGCTCGAGCTCTCGCCTGATTCCTTGATGTCCTCTTCCATCTCCCAACCTCCCCGGTCGACTTCCGTCCGCTGCTCCGCCTCTGCTCCCGACTTGCGTTTCCGGGCCCTTCGGATTAAGATGATGTATCGGGCCCCGTTCCGGAACGTCCACAGACATGAAACGGATCCGGGGAACCGAGCGTTTGGAAAGACGGAGATATTTTTCGAGCTGAAAGGTGCAGAGGATATGGATCTCGGGATCGGCAAAATCAGCAATAAACGCCGAGGGGCATGGGCCTGCCTCGCGGCTTTGGTCTGGCTTTCGGGTTGCGGGGTGGCTCCCGACTTTGTTCTGAATGTCAGCCTCGGTGAAGGCGTGACGGGAACGCCCGAAGCCGGGAGGCACGTTTACAAAGAATTCACCGCCGTGACCTTCGATTACAAGCCTCAAAACGCCCCGGAAACCGTCGAGGTTCTTCTCAACAACCGCATCAGGAGCGAAGGCTCCGGCTCGATCATCATGTATGGAGACGGCTATAATCTGAGCGCCCGGGTGATCGACATCCGCGGCGTCTGGAAAGTGACTCTGTCCTACGTCGACGGATCCGTGGCCGCCCCCGAACCTTTTCGCATCACGATCTCGGGCCCCGACAAAGTGTCGGGAGTCTTTACGGACGAACGCGGTTACAACGGAACCTGGACGGCGGCATCCAACTCCCTGTGGCTTGTCTATTACGACTGGGAGTTCTATGTTCTCCGGACGACGGTCTTCGGCATGGGGAATCAGCCGGGCAGCTTCACGGGTGAGGGTTTGAGCGGCTCCTGGAGTGCGGAGAGAGTGTCATGACCGTTTCAAAAAAGTCGATGTCGAGGATTTTGGCCGGGATCGCCGCCTTCTCCCTGATCTCCGTGTGCATTCCGGGATGCAAAAGCCCCAGCAGTCCCGAGCCGGATACCATCACGTTCAGTGTCACCAATGACTGCGGCACGGCCGTCCATGTCTTATGGAACGGGGTTCAACAACTCTCGCTCGATCACGGAGCCCAGGGTGTGATTCCCAATCCGACCATCGGGATCCACATCATCTCCGCCAATGTTCAGGAATCCGGAGTCCAGGTCGTTTCCGCGACAATGGATATTCAGAATTTCGGCCAGTATTACTTCACAATCGAAGGCCCGTCGACCATCCGGGTGACCAATACCTATGGGGCCATCCTGTCCATCACCATGAACGAAACGTATATCGGGGATATCGGCGACAACCTTACCCACACCCTCCGAAAAATCCGTTTCGGCGACTACGTGCTCGAAGCCCGGGTCAAGGGCGACGAAACCGTCGTGGCCTCCGTATCCATCACGGTGGACGGGGTCGGCGAGTATCCCTGGGTCATCGCCCGATAGCTCTCACTCTCAATACCGGCCCCTTTTCCGCCTCAGGACCGGCCGATCTCACCATGCCGGCGGCATCCCGCCTTTCATCCCCGCGCAAGGAGGCTTCCGTTGGTGAGTCAAGCCGGCACGGGTCGGAGGCGTGCGTCCGGAAAACGCGCCTTCGGCATTATCCGCCGTAGATGAAGAAGAAGCTCGCCGCGAAGACGGCGTACAGCGCCAAAAGAACCGCCCCTTTCGCCCGTGTCAGCCGGTAGCCCCGGAACAGCATGATCAGCATCGTCCCGACGACGATGAACATGGCCGGAAACATGAAGGTGATTTCCCGGGCCTCGACGACGAGTTCGTTGGCCATGGCCGAGGCGCCGGCGATCCAGCAGATGTTCATGATATCCGCCCCCAGGATGTTGCCGACCGCCAGAGCGCCCTGCCCCTTTCGGGCGGCGGCGACGCAGGTGGCGATCTCCGGGACCGATGTCCCGAAGGCGACAAGCGTCAGCGCAATCACGGTTTCGGGGATGGCGAAGGACCGGGCGATGGTCGTCGCCGAAACCACCACAACATCGCCGGAGAGAATGACTCCGGCAACCCCCAGGACGAAGAGGAAAATCGTTTTCAGAAGCGGGCGTCCCACGGCCTTTTCAATGGCCTCCAGGTCGAGATCCGCTGCAAATTTCCCGCGTTTATGCTGGATGAAAAGATAAATCATGTAGGCGAAAAACAGCGCCACCAGAACGGCACCCTCCCATCGCCGCAGAGACCCGGTGGAAAGGACGAACAGGAAACACAGGCCCTGGACGCCGACGAGGAACACGGCGGCCGAACGGAGCACCTGGGGGATGATCAGGATGGGCCCGGCGGCCAGGACACCGGCCAGGCCGAGAGCGATGGTGTCGTCCACGATGACCGAGCCGATAGCGTTGCCCAGCGCCATTTCGGGGTTGCCGCGCAGGGCGGCGTTGAGGGAAACCGAAAGCTCGGGGGCGGTCGTGGCCAGGGAGACAAGGAAAACCCCGATGATGAGCTTGGGGACCTTGAGCTTGTCGGCAATGGCGACGGCGCTGTCGACGAAAAGATCCGCGCTCTTGGCCAGAACGAAAAAGGCCGCGGCCATGACGAGCCAGGCGACGGCGATATTGGCCTGGATCAAATCGTGTATGACGCTCACAACTCGACTCCTTGACGCCGGGTTTCGGCCCGTTGCGCGGCCGACCCGGCGATATGTTCCGACTTCGACATGGTCGGATGATCATAGCCTTGTCGGCGCAACTCTGTCAATCCATGTCGGAAAAGCTTGCCGGCCGTTCACACTGATGCGCGCAGGCTTGCCAGCCGAACCCGATCCGGCCTAGAATGATCGACTGAACGCCGCGGCAAGGAGGCCCGGATGACCATCAAGGCCAAGCTCACAACCTTCGATACGACGATGATCGTCGTCAGCCTGGTCATCGGCATCGGCATCTTCCGGACCCCGGCCATCGTGGCCTCATCGACCCGGACGCCCACTCTCTTTTTCCTGGCCTGGGGTCTCGGCGGACTCATCAGCTTCATCGGCGCCCTGACTTTCGCCGAGATCGGGTCGCGCTTTTCGAAGCCGGGCGCCTACTATAAAGTTGTGGCTGAAAACTACCACTCGCTACTCGCTTTCATGCTCAACTGGACATCCTTCGTCGTGGTCAACGGCGCGGGGGGTGCGGCCGTCTCGATCATCGGGGCCGAATACCTGGTCCCCATCCTCCTTCCTCCGAACATGCAGACCCGGCTGGGCGTCCAGATCACGGCCGCGACGCTGATCCTGATCCTCCTGACAATCAATTACATCGGCATCAAGACCGGCGCCTGGGCCCAGAATCTGCTGAGCCTTCTCAAGGTGGGCATGATCGGGATGCTGACCTTTGTCGCCTTCGCCTACGGCAAGGCCCCGGCGACCATGGGAAGTCTGTCGATGGAAACGTCCTGGTGGATGGCCCTCGGTGTCGGCTTCATCTCCGTCTTCTACACCTACGGCGGCTACCAGTGCACGATCAATTTCGGCGCCGATGTCCGAAACGCCGGGAAAAACATGCCCCGGGCCATCTTCTTCGGCATCCTGATCATCATTGCCTGCTATCTGGCCGTCAACGCCGCCTATTTCCGCGTGCTGGGCCTGCCGGGAATCGCGGCGGCCAAGCTGGTCGCAGCCGAGACGGCCCGGGCCAGTTTCGGCAACTTCGGTTATCTTTTCGTTTCCCTGGCCATTTTCCTGTCGGCCATGGGCTTCCTCAACGCCACACTGATGCAGATTCCCCGGGCCTACTTCGCCATGGCCGAAGATCGGACGCTTCCTCCCGTCTTCCACAAAATCAATCCGAGAACCCAGGTCCAGGAATCGGGACTTCTCTTTCTCGGAGGCGTGATCCTGATCTCCATCTTCTTTCTGGGGACTTTCGAAGCCATCGTCAACTACGTGATGTTCCTCGACAGTCTGAATATCGCCCTCGTGGCCTCGACAATTTTCATCCTGAGGCGCAAGGCCCGCCGGGCCGGTGAGACGCACACAGGATACCGGGTGCCGCTTTATCCGGTGTTGCCGGCCTTCTTTGTCCTGTTTCTGCTCGGGATCTCTTTGAATGTCCTCCTGACTCAGACTCGGGAGGCTTTGATCGGCGCCGTGTTCTTCGCCCTGGGATATCCGGTCTTCCGGCTGATGCGGCGGCTGTACGGCGAACCGCCGGTTTCTGAAGGCGGGGCGGAGAGCCGGTCATGAGCATTGCCGTTCTCGTGCTCGTGGGCTTTGCGGCCGGCGTCATGTCCGGGATGTTCGGGATCGGCGGCGGCATCGTCATCGTGCCCGCCCTGGTGCTGCTGGCCGGATTTTCGCTGGTCGAGGCGACGGGGACGTCGCTCGCAGCCATTCTGCTTCCGGTCGGCCTGCTCGGCGTCATCGCGTATTACAAGGCCCGGATCATCGACATCCGGGCGGCGGCCTGGATGGCCGCGGGGCTGATGATTTCGGTTGCAGCCGGCGCCTGGCTGGCCAACGCGCTTCCGGCCGATACCATGCGGATCATCTACGCCGTTTTTCTCCTTTATATGAGCTGGGAGTTCATCGAGCCCCGGAGGCGTGTTCTGCGGGCGCTCGGGAAAGACGCGCCGGCCAAGCCCGAGCCCGAGACGGCGCCGAGAGCTCCCGCTCCGGCCCTCGTCGGCGTCGGCCTCGCGGCCGGCGTCATGTCCGGGTTGTTCGGGATCGGCGGCGGCAACATCATCGTCCCCTTCCTGACGATCTTCCTCGGCTATCCGGCCAAACGGGCCATCGCCACATCACTCGCAACAATCCTTCTCCCCATGCGGCTTCCCGGAGTTCTGGTTTTTTGGCGGGAAGGGACGCTCGATCTCGCGGCGGCCGTGCCCGTAGCCCTGGGGATTTTCCTTGGTACGGTCTTCGGCGCCCGGATCACCATCCGCCTGCCCTCAGCCACAGTCAAGCTCCTTTACGGCCTCTTTCTGCTGTTTATGGCCGCCCGCTTCTTTTTCTAACCTCCCGGGCTTCCATACCGGACAATCCCGGCATTTTGAGATTGGGGATGAATGCCACTCGAAACGAAGCCTGCAAAGTTGACAAAGTGGAAGTCAGTCCGGCATAATCCGGCTATGTGGTCAGCATATCGTCTCGGCCTTTTTTCATACTCCTTGATGGTTTTCCTGCTTGTTGTTTCCTGTCATCCGAAGACAGATCAGATCCAAGTCATCATCAATGCTCTTCCGGTTTATGGAGAAGAATCGATTGTGGATCTGGAAAAACTCTATCGGATTGATGTCACGGAAATCAGCCTTTTCAACAAACAGAATGAGTATCAAGGCTTTGTTGATTTTGACAAGAACAATAATCTTTATGTTCTGGACAGATATGAAGGAACCATAACAGTTTTTGAAGAGAAAGGAAGGCTTGTCAATCGTTTTGGAAGGCGGGGACAGGGTCCAAACGAATTCCAGGAAGCACATTTTATGGTCATCAGCAATAATCGAATTTATGTATTCCATGGACGTAACGAGCTGAAAATCCTCGACCTTCAAGGAGAATACATTGCCGGCGATGTGATCCACATCTATGGTGATAATCCTTTAAGACTTCAGGCGGTCGGGAATCTGATTTATGTCCTTAAGGGAAAGACCGACCGGACTTTTACCAAACTTGATCTGATCCTAGGCACTTATAGCAGGGATTTTTCGGGAGGAAAAGATCTTTTCGAATACACATACCCTCTTGGTCTTCGAGGGTATCCATGCTGGGAGTGGATGCTCATACTTAAAAGCGGGGAGTTTTTCTTTCCGGAGGATAATCATCACAAGTATTCCATAACACGATACGACAAATCGGGAAAACCGGATTTGATTTTCGGCAGAAAATATCAAGTCAAAAACTATTCTGAAGACGCAAGGACGAGATTGACTTCGACTTATGAGAAAGCCGTTGAAAAGGGCCAAATGACCATTCTCAAAGCTCCCCCCATTGTCCGGACGATGTTTCAGGACTTAAAAGAAAACATCTGGGTCATATCCGGAGAAACATATGAAGATAACATGAATCCGAATTTCGAGAACACCGTTGATATTTTCAACCGAAAGGGGGAATGGCTCTCGTCTTTCAAAACCACAAAAATATCAAAGAACAGTTTTTATCATCATGGAAAAATCTACAAGGTCCGTCCTATTGACACGGAGGATTTTTCCCAATTTATCGATGTTTATGGAATGCAATTCAAACGGAAGGGCCATGACGGGAGGAATCCATGAAAAAGCTCGTTTTGGCGATCATGCTCGTATGGCCCGTTATGGCCTTGGTCTCGGCTTTCATGTCGCCTGTTCCTCCCGGTCCACAGGCCGAACCCTACGCATTGAGCCTCAAGAAGGAATTGCTGAAGAACCACCCCATTCAGTCCGAATGGACAAGGCTGAAAATCAAACGGGAGTTCCCAACGGAGGACGACGAAAGACAAGGACATTATTTAACCAATCCCTCGGACATCGTCCTCCTGGACGACGGCTCCATCATCGCAATAGAAAACCTCCACAGCTTTATCATGAAGCTCTCGGCACAGGGGAGCTATCTATCCACCTTTGGCCGGAAAGGGCAAGGGCCGGGCGATTTCATGCATCCATGGAATGGAGATGTCTCGGAAGACGGGGACCTCTATATTCTGGACAGTCAAAGAATGTCCGTCATGAGCAAGGAGGGTCAATTCCTGCGGGGATTCAAGGTCTTATTCCGTTTTCATGATTTTATCGTCTTCAAAGACAACATCTGGGCGAATTGCACCTATCCTGACGAAAACAAGAATCCGCTGATCATCAGGATCGACCAAAACGGAAAGCTCCTGGATGCATTCGGAGACAGGTTGGATATTCCGGGCCACTTTTCATTCGACAGCGAGGTCTTTTTGGGGAAACTCGAAAGCGGCATTATCGCGGCCTTTCACCGCCATCCGATCGTTCGAATCTATTCATTCCAGGGCGAGTTGTTGCAGGAGATCAGGATCGACCTGAAGATTCTTAAAGAATTGGAAAAACTCAATACCGACAAGGCCTATAACAACAGAAAACCGGAAAACATCCCCTATCCGAGGCTTCCCCGCCTCATCGCCGGCGTCACCACGATCAAGAATAGGATCTTTGTCCTCCTGCATCTCCCCAGGATCGAGATTCTGGAGTTGGACGCGGCCGGCAACATCGTGGAGCACTATTACTGTCCGGACAAGACCGATATCATCAACTATGGACGAGGTTTGATCGCATTCCAGGATCGGCATGGAATCCATTTTTGTCTCACATCCTCCGTGGACGCAAAAGTCCTTTTTCTGGAAAGCGTTGTTTCCCCAAGCTCGGCCAAATGAAGTCTTGAATCCCAGTCGCGTCAAAGGTTGACGGATTTTCCGGCCGTGATATACAATCCCCCCATCGAATGGGCGATATATCACGAACAACAAGGAGATCTCATATGAAACAGAAATTCTGGAGCCGGCGGGACTTTCTCCGCACGGCCGGCGCCGCATCGGCCGTCTCTTTCACCTGGAATACGGCGAATCTCGAACGCGTCGAGGCCGCCTCTCAATCCGTCGCGGGGCGCACCCCCGAAGACGTCGCCCGGGACGAGTTCTACTGGCGGGAAGTCCAGCTCGGGTTCAAGCTCGACCGAACCCTGATCAACCTCAACAACGGCTTCACCTGCCCCACTCCGCGCGTCGTTCTCGAATCCATGTTCCGGTACATGGAGCAGATCAACATGCTTCCCGTCCACTACCAGCATATGGTCGCCGGAAACATCCAGACCATCCGGCGGCGCATGGCCAATGAGTTCGGCTGCGATCCCGAAGAGCTGGCCCTCACCCGCGGCGCAAGCGAAGCCCTGCAGATCGTCCAGAACGGAATCGACCTCGAACCCGGCGATGAAGTCGTGACGACTGAGCAGGATTATCCGCGTATGCTGACGACCTGGGATCAGCGCATGCGCCGCGAAGGCATCAAGATCACCCGCCTCCAATTCCCCGTGCCGGCCACCCAGGACCATCTTTACAAGCTTTTCGAGCAGGCGATCACACCGAAGACCAAGGTCTTTCATTTCTGCCACACCACCAACCTCACGGCTCAGCTCTTCCCCGTTCAGCGGATCAGCCGCCTGGCCCGCTCCAAGGGCATCGTGACCATCGTCGACGGCGCCCATGCCCTCGGACATTTTCCCTTCAAACTCCGCGATCTCGAATGCGACGCCTACGGCGTGAGTCTCCACAAGTGGCTCCTGGCCCCGATCGGAAACGGCTGCCTCTATGTTCGACAGGAGATGATCCCCCGGTTCTGGCCCCTTCAAGCCGCACCGGAACAACAGGACTACGACATCCGTAAATTCGAGTCCATCGGCACCCACCCCTGGGGCATCCGGGCGGCTCTCGGCGAAGCTCTGGCCTTCCACCAGGCCATCGGCGCCGAACGCAAGGCGGCCCGCATGCGCTACCTGACACTCCGCTGGGCCAATGCCCTCAAGTCCAACCCGCGGGTCCGGATCCTGTCCAAGCTTGACGAGCCGGCCGAGACCTGGGGAGTTGCCGCCGTCAACATCGAAGGCATCGACGTCCGGGACCTGGCCCGGTTCATGATGAACAAGTACCGGATCATCGTGGTCCCGCTCGTCGGCGGGGTCCCTCCCAACCAGGTCTTCGACTATCAGGCTCTCCGCGTCTCTCCGAA
The DNA here is from genome assembly GCA_033549365.1 of Acidobacteriota bacterium. Lineage (NCBI taxonomy): Bacteria > Pseudomonadati > Acidobacteriota > Acidobacteriota bacterium. The sequence goes on along the minus strand of JAWSUF010000011.1, from coordinate 70,791 downwards.
CGTCTACACGACGACGGAGGAGATCGACACGTTCGTGGAAGCCATGCAGGACGCCCTCGAAAACGGCGTGCCCACCCAGGCCGCCGCGGGCAGGGGCGGTGGAAGCGCCGCCATGGCGGATCCTGACCTGCCCTTGTAAGGAGGATGACATGAAGCGCATGACAATCTTGGCCATCGGAATTCTGGTCTTCGTTTCCGCCGCGTTTGCAGGCGGATCGACGTCGCCCGCTCTCTTCGAGATGCCCTTTAAGTTCAAAGTGGCGGCCCAGAGCTTTGCCGCCGGCGAATACCGCATCCACGTGAACGAGGAAGGCCGGATCGTTTTCCATGAGATCGCGACCGGACGTGAAACCACGTTCCCCATCGCCGGCAAGCTGAATCCACCCGCGGAAGCCGCCGAGGAATTCCGCCTCGTCTTCAACATCGTGGGGAACTTCGAGCCCTCCTACACGGAGTACATCACCGAGTATGTCTTGACTGAGGCCTGGCTCGGCGGAGAAAACGGGCTTCTTATCCGCGCCTTCAAGGGCACCTACGAAAGCCACGTCGTCACGGGCCGCAAAGCGGACGACTAGAAGCGGAGGGACAACCGCAGTGAGGCCGGGACAGCCTTCTCAGAAGTCCAAGGCGCATCATCATGTCCTTTCCTTGGATTGTGGGGATCTCGGACTTCAACGTTGAAGAATCTCCGCCGCCGTCACCTTGGGAAAAAGCATGGAACCGGATTTTCGTCGCGACTTCGGGGGGTTGCTGAAGCCGGCGGATTGAAAAGCGCGAATCCTCGGATCTTGACATCAGAAGCAAACCGACTTCGCCGGAAATATGGCCCCATTTGGGATGACTTCGTTGCGGACATGGGGAACCAAGTCGCAAAACAGGACACCGATTTATGAATAAACCAAAGGGGCACCGATTGAGAATAAACCCGGCTCGACCTTCGTCCTATAACAAGGACGCGAAAAGGGCTCCGAAAGACGCCCCGGCGTCCGTACCCATGACAACCGCCGGCCCCATCGAGATCAACCCGGAATTCCGCCGCGCCCTCGAGGCCATGGAAAACGGCGGCGGGCACGTCTTTATCACCGGCAAGGCCGGGACGGGAAAATCCACGCTCCTCGAATACTACCGGGACACCACACAGAAGAAAATCGCCGTCCTGGCGCCGACCGGAGTGGCCGCGCTCAACGTCCGCGGCCAGACCATCCACACATTTTTCAAATTCAAAATCGACATCACTCCGGACAAGATCCGCAAGATCCCCCGCGGCCGCGAAAACATCTTCCGGAAGTTCGACGCCCTCGTCATCGACGAGGTGTCCATGGTCCGGGCCGACCTCATGGACTGCGTCGAAACCTTTCTCCGCCTGAACGGCCCGCAGCCGGGGCGGCCGTTCGGCGGCCTTCAGATGATCTTTATCGGCGACCTCTACCAACTCCCGCCCGTCGTCGCCTCCGCCGATCGGGAGGTCTTCACCCATCGCTACGAGTCGCCCTATTTCTTCTCCTCGCGCGCCTTCGCGGACCCCGCTTTCGACATGGACTTCATCGAACTCGAAAAGATCTACCGGCAGACCGACGGCGATTTCATCGCTCTCCTTAACGCCATCCGCAACCGCTCGGCCGGGGAGGACGACATCGACCGGCTGAACTCTCTTCTCGATCCCGATTTCGAGCCGTCCGACGAGGACTTTTACATTACCCTCACCAGCACGAATGACCAGGCCAACCGCCGCAACCGAGCGCATCTCGATGCCCTGCCCGGCCGGGTACGGGTTTTCTATGGCCTTCTCGACGGCGATTTCGACCGCGGTTCCCTTCCGACCGAAGAAGACCTATCACTCAAGAAGGGCGCCCAGGTCATGTTCGTCAACAACGACCGAAAAGGGCGGTGGGTGAACGGCACTCTCGGCCGCATCACCGGCCTCCCTGCGCCGAAAGAGGAAGACGGCGCCGTCCGCGTCGAGCTCACCGACGGGGAGGAGGTCGACGTCACTCCGTCGCTTTGGGAGCTTTTCGCCTACCACTACGACAGGGCGTCGGGGAATATCGTCACGGAGCCGACCGGGTCCTTCATCCAGTACCCCCTGCGGCTCGCCTGGGCCGTGACCATCCACAAGAGTCAGGGCAAGACCTTCGACCGCGTCGTGATCGACGTCGGCCGCGGCACGTTCGCCCACGGCCAGGTCTACGTCGCCCTCAGCCGGTGCACGAGTTTCCGGGGCATGGTTCTCGCGGCTCCCATCCGGCGTGAGCACATCCGCATGGACTGGCGGGTCGTGAAGTTCCTGACGCGCTTCCAGTACAAAAAGGCCGACGAACGGACAAGCCTCGCGGACAGGCGCCGCACGGTCGAGGACGCCGCGGCCTCGGGCCGGGAACTCGACATCGTTTACCTCAAACCCGACGACACCAAGACGCGCCGCCGTATCCTCCCCCTCGGCATCGAGATCATGGAGTTCAAAGGCAAATCGTTCGAAGGCCTGCGGGCCCTCTGTCGCCTGCGCGGCGAGGAGCGCGTCTTCCGCATCGACCGGATGCTCGAGATCGAAATCGTTTGACGGCGGTTCTTATTCGGGACTGAAAAGATTTTCAGGGTTGTTGCCTGTTCTTCTCCCTCTCCTCTTTTTGTTTCCTGACCATTTCCGCAACATCCGCCAACAGTTGCTTGGCATCATAAATGATGCCATCTTTGATGGTGTATTTGACACCCCCCACTCTTTCGACCCGGCCGGTTTCATCATTGAGCTTGACGGCTCCGGTGCCGTAGAGAACCTTGAAGTTTTCGAGCGGGTTCTCCTCGACAATCACCAGATCGGCCAGGAGACCCGGCCGGATCAACCCGAATTCAATCCGTTTGCCCGCAGGCTCAAAAAGCTCTTCGGCGCTGTGGAGTGTGGCGGCCCGGATGACTTCCAAAGGATGAAACCCTGCCTCCTGGAGAAGCTCCAGTTCCCGAATGTACCCGAATCCGTAGAGATTATAGATAAAGCCCGAATCCGACCCTGTCGTAACCCGGCCCCCGGCTTTTTTATAGTCATTCAAGAACATCATCCAGCGCCTGTAAAAATTCTTCCAGGCCACTTCATCCCAGGTCGTCCAGTAAAACCAGTAGGAGCCGTGGGCGCGTCGATCCGGCTGATAATAATCCCACATGGAGGGCAGGGTGTAGAGTTCATGCCAGTCGGCATTGCGAGCCCGCATCAGGTCGCGCCCGGCCTCGTAAATGGTCATGGTCGGATTGAGGATGAATTTGTGCTTCAAAAACTCATCGACGAGGGCTTTCCATTCTTCGCTTCCAGGCGGATGAATTTGATCCCAGAGCCTGGCCACTTGGCCGAAGCGATTTTGCTCGTCGTAATAGTTATGATCATGAGGCCAGGGCTGAACGGAATAATCCTTGAGGAGGGCTTCAAATAGGCCGTAATAATGGGTCATCGAGGTCAAGCCCAGACGGACGGAATCCCGGGCATTCATCCGGGCGACTCCGACCTGGCCGAGATGAGCCGTCGATCCCAGCCGGTGTTTGGCCGCTTCGTCCAGAAGAGCCGCCATGATTTCAGGATCCTCGGCTCCAAGCTTCAGTCCGTCAATCCCTTGTTTCGCCGCCCAACGCACCCATTCCCGGGCCTTTTCCGGGGTTGTGGTCCGGCCGCCTGTCCAGCCTTCACCGCTCCCCGGCCGGTGATAGGCAAAAATTCTGGGCGCAACGATCTCGTTACGGGCGCTTCTTTCTTTCTCCTTGAGCGTCCAGCCGAAAGGCCCGAGGGCCACACCCCGCACCGTGGTGATGCCATGGGCCATCCAGAGCTTATAGGCATAGTCAGCCTCGGGATTTTTTGGGGGACCTCCGGCATGGACATGCGTATCGATGAATCCGGGAAGAACATACGTTCCCGAGGCATCGAGCTCATAAGTCGCATCTTTCGGGCGGCGCCTTTCGTCGATCGGAACCTTGGGGTAGCCGACGGGAACAACGCCAGCGATCCTGTTTTTCTCGATGACGATATCAACCGGACCGTAGGGCGGCGAACCGTCACCATCAATCAGAACAGCTCCGCGAATGATGAGTCGCTCGAATGGACCCTTTCCTTCGTCCGGCCTCCGGTCCGGACCCGGGACAATCTGCGCCTGGACATTGGAAAGGAAAAAGATAAACACAACTAGGAAAGCAAAGCCCCGTTGAAAGACTTTCGTCTTCAATCCTGAGATGATCATCGAATACCTCCTGGCACAAAACACCTTATCATAGATTTCTTATATTTCATATCACGTTTACGCGCTCTATTTGACACGTCATCCCTCCTTCTGTGGATGTTCTTCTGATCCTGCGTTCATAACCGTTTTATTATTCAGCGATTCGGCCGATATCGTTGAAAGATAACATTCCAAGTACCGGCGCTTCAGTCGACGGCGCGGATGAAGTCGATCGGCACGACCGGATACCGTATAGGGAAAATGGCTTTAGAGCCCAAAATCGGTTAAAATGATCACGGAGGCAGGTTCTCGATTCGCCTTCAGGAAGCCCCTTAAAGTGGTGGGCGCGAACTCAGCAAGAAACAAGTCGGGTTCATGCCTTGTTTAGGCCGAAGAAAAATATTGTGCCGGTGGAGCTTGAGATGGGAAAAAGCAAACATGACCAGATTCGCGGGGCGGTTCGGGAGAACTACGGCAAAATAGCGGCTTCAGGAAATGCGGGCTGCGGTTGCTCATCTTCATCCTGTTGTGGAACACCGGCCGAGACCAAAGCGGCCGAGATTTCGCTTGGCTTGGGTTACTCCGTCAAGGATGTGGCGGCTGTGCCGGAAGGAGCGAACATGGGTCTCGGGTGCGGCAATCCGCAAGCGATCGCTTCATTGCAATCCGGCGAAACAGTCCTTGATCTCGGCAGCGGCGGCGGGTTCGACTGTTTTCTGGCGGCACGAGCCGTTGGAGACAAGGGACAGGTTATCGGTGTCGATATGACGCCGGAGATGATCACCACTTCCCGTCGGAATGCTGAGAAAGCCGGATTCAGAAATGTCGAATTTCGATTGGGAGAGCTGGAGAATCTTCCGGTTGCCGATGGGATTGTTGATGTCATTATCTCAAATTGTGTCATCAACCTTTCCCCCGAAAAACAAAAGGTCTTCAGCGAGGCGTTCCGCGTATTGAAATCGGGCGGGCGGCTGGCGATTTCCGATGTTGTCGCCACGGCCGAAATGCCTGAAACCCTCAAGAAAGATATGGCCATGTATACCGGATGTGTGAGCGGCGCATCCTTCATCCCGGAACTTGAATCCATGTTGAAGCAAGCGGGCTTCGAAAACATATGGATCAGGCCAAAAGATGAGAGCAAGACCTTTATTCGTGATTGGGCCCCCGGAAGCCAAATTGAGGATTATATCGTTTCGGCTACGATTGAAGCCGTAAAACCGCAGGACTAGCAACCGCATCAACCTGGACCGGCGATTCCGCCATAAATCACGAACCAATCGACAACCTATTTGCGGCCGCTGCGAAAGCCGCCTCACCGCTCAGCGAGCGAATGTGATCGAGCCGTTTGTCGTCTTCAGGGAAATCTCCGGGCCGCCCTTGCCCATCTGTCCCTGCATCCGGCGCTTCGAACTGACGGTGCCCTGGATGGTCAGGGGATGGTCCAGCTTGATGCTGCCGTTCGTCGTCCGGAGACTGACATCGGCATCGGGCGCACGCGGAACCCGCAACGTAATCGAACCATTGGTGGTCGAGGCGCTGACGTCATCCGCAATTTCGCGGCACTCGAGGGTGATCGATCCGTTCGTCGTCCGAGCCTGCAGAGGCCCCCGGACATCGTGGGCCTTGATGCCGCCGTTTGTCGTTCCGAGAGAAATCCGTCCGGAAGCGTTTTCGAGGCGGATGCCGCCGTTCGTCGTCGAAGCTTCGACGTCTGAGAATCGTCCCGTCAGGGCGATGTCCCCGTTCGTCAGGCGGACATTGTCGAGGCGAACGCCCTCGGGAACGCGGACTTCGTAGCTCACATTGACCCTGAGGTTGCGGCGGCGCTCATAGACGGTATCGACGAACACCGAATTCCGGCCGGTCTCGATATCGATCCGGACCAGATCCAGATCGCTTTTGCTGTCCCGGGCGGATTTTACGGCCTTGATTTCGACTTCAGGCCTGTCCCAGGTCGAAATCTGCAGTTTCCCGTTGGTGTTGCGCAGGCTGAAAGAGCCGTCGGCCGGAAGAGGAATGACCTTGTGGAAATCTTCCGTATACCTGTAATCCGACCAGGGCCATCGGCCGCCCGATCCGCCGTCGGCGTCAACGATGCAGGCGGCGGATGCGCCCACGGCCAGCGCCAGGACGGCCGCCGTTCCCAGCAACGAGTTCCTCATGAATTTCACAATGGACATTGCGTCCTCCCATATGGATTTCTTTCATAGGGATAGACGCAATCCACACCTAAAAGGTTTCCTTCCTGATCTATTTATCAAAATCAGGAAATTCTATAGATTTCGAGGTTGTCGATGCCGTTTTCCTCGATTTCCTTCAAGTATTTCTGGAGGAAGGGTTCCCGCTTCTCCTCATACTCATCCCAGCCCATGCCGTCCACGGCCGCCTCCCCGAATTCCTTGACCATGTCGCGCTCGGCCAGCTTGACGACGACCAGATCCCAGAAGGCCTCGTCGTCGTAGTCGTCGACGAAACCGCGGAGCTCCTCATCAAGCTTCCGTGTCGGGTAACACCGCCCCTCAACCTCATCGAATTCGACCTTGTCCTTGAGTCCGCAGCTCGGGGCGTGGGTCATGACCTGTTCGGCCACTTTGTCATACTCGTCCAGGCGGTCGTCGGTCCGGTAGGAGTTGATCATCCAGTTGCCCAGATAGACCAAGTCGACAAGCTTTTCGTATTGCTCCTTCGTGAGCTTGATTTCCATGGCGACTCCTCGGCGGCGTGGTCAAGCCGACGCGTGATTAGTCGATCAGTATACTCCCTCAAAGCCCGGGAGGCAAGGACGATGCGCTTCGGATAGGCTTCAGACCCGCGCCAGCGCACGTTCAAGGCCGTCCAAGCGGGACTCGATGACCTTCAAACGCCGGGGATCGAGGTCCTCGATCGTTTTCAGGCCGCTTCCGGTGATCATGAGGACGGAGCGGGCGCCCGGCGGGATTTCGCCGCGGCGGGCCATGGCCATGAAGGCCGCGAGCGAGACGGCCGAGGCCGGGTCGCAAAATATCCCCTCGGTTTCGGCCAGGAGGCGCTGAGCCTTCAGGATCCCGGCCTCCGAGACGGCCGCGGCGCGGCCTCCGGTCGCAGCCAGCAAGCGGAGGACGATCCGGCCCGCGGGCGGATCGGGGTTGGAGATGGCATGAGCGATCGTCCGCGGATTCTTAAACCGGGCCGTTATGTCCCGGCTGCGGGCGAAGGCCCGGGCAATGGGCGCACAACCGGCCGCCTGGGCGGCGACAACGGCCGGAAGCTTCCGGATCAGGCCCGCCCGCTTCAGGTCCTCGAAGCCCCGGACCAAACCGACAAGATGCCCCCCGGCGCTCGTCGGCACAAAAAGATAATCAGGAGCCCGTCCGCCGAGTTGCTCGAAGATCTCATAGGAAGCCGTCTTGTAGCCCTCGATGCGCCATGGATCGACGGAGTTCAGGAAGCCGATACCGAGCGCCTTGCCGATCTCGAAGCTGCGGCGGAAGAGGGCGGCGTAATCCCCCCGGACCTTGACGACAAGCGCGCCGTAAACGCCGGCCGCAAGGATCTTGGACGGCGGCGTGCCGTCCTTGACGCAGACGACGCAGCCCATCCCCGCCCGGGCGGCATAGGCGGCCGTCGATCCGGCCATGTTGCCGGTCGAGACCGTCCCCACGGCCTTGAACCCGAACGCCGCCGCCTGTTGAACGGCCGTGACTGTCCCCCGGTCCTTGAAGCTCCCGGTCGGATTGACGGCCTCGTTCTTGGCCAGGACAGACGGCAGGAAGAAACGCTCCGCCAGACGGTCGAGCGGCTGGAGAGGCGTCCCGCCCTCGCCGAGGGAGAAGCCCGCGGCGCTTCCGTTGAGGGCTAAGAAATCCGCATACCGCGCCGACCCCAGAGGTTCGACCATCCTGATTGAGGGCGATTCCGGGGCGCCGGCAAGGACGAGGGGATCCCCGCAATCCGAACAGAAATACTCAGGCGCTCGGGCTTGAATCCTGCGGCCGCAGACTAGGCAAAGAAAATCCGCCCTGGGCATCAACCCCGCCTCAAGTCCGTAAAGAACGCCGTGTCAAGCGACACATTCAAGAATGACGGAAATAGATCTTGCCGACGATCTTCCAGCCGTCCGGAAACTTGTAGAGCGTCAGGTAATCGGTGAAAATGTGCACGCCTTCCCGGTGGAGTTCGATCTTGACCATCGCGGCGGTTCCGGTGACATCGACATCGAGGAAACGGCCGGTCATCAGCGGCGGTTTGTGATCCTGAGCTTGAGCCTGGGCTTTGCGTTTCTCCACGGAAGCGATCCATTCGGTAATCGGCAGCCGAGTCAGATCACCGTTCTGAAGGCCGAGCAGGACGAATTGGGGGTGGAATCCGGCGCGCGTCTTGTCCAGGTCGCCGGCGTTGATCAGGCCGTCGACATACGCCGATAGGACGAGGACCTTGATCTCCTCCTCTTCCGAAACCTCCTCGGCCCGGGCAAACATGGGTGCGGCCAGAAGAGCAATAAGCGCCGCGGCGGTAAAAATTCTTTTCATCACGCATCCTCCATCTTCATGGTGTTTTCATTTAGTTCTATTTCCGGCTTTCTCGCCCCCGTCGGAATCCACTTCTGGACGGATATTGTCCGGCACGTCATCAGGGAGGCGATGTGACCGGCCAAAGCTTCTTGGACAGACCGGCCAGGTTTTCGGCGTAGGCCGCGCAGTTATCAAGGGCCCGCTTGTCCGGGCGGCCGATGGCCACGGGGCCATAATGGTCGCCGCGATGGTCGCCCAGAATGACCATGCCGTGGATCAACAGGGCCTTCAGGATGTCGAGGACGGTCGTTTCGTTTCCGCCGCCGATATTGGCCGAAGACGTAAAGGCGCCGCCCAACTTGCCCTTGAGGCGGCCGTGATACTTGACACTGTCGTCGATCAGTTTCTTGAGGGGCCAGGCCATCGTCCCGTAATAGGTCGGTGATCCGAAAATCAGGCAGTCGTAGTCGAGAAGCATGGCGATCGTGATCTCCTCAACCGGCTTGAGATCGACGTCGAGTCCCTGGTCCTTCAGGACTTCGGCGATCCGGACGGCCATCGTCCGGGTGTTGCCGCTTTTCGAATAAAAGCCGACAAGCGCTTTGGGCATGGGTGTCTCCTCTATTTTTTTTCTTCGATTTCGCTCACGGGAGTCAGGCCGACATGTTTGGAAAAGAATTCCAGGTAACGGCGAAGCTGGTCGATGCGGTGGCGGGGTTCGCTGATCCCGTGGCCGGCCCGGGGATATCGGACGAACGTCACGTCTTTGCCCAGATCGCGCAGCGCCTGGTAGAACTCAACCGCCTGCGAATAGGGAACGCGGGCGTCTTCGGCGCCGTGCATGATCAAAATCGGGCTTTTGACGTTCCGGACGTGGCGAATGGGCGACAGCTTGTCATAGATCGCCTCCTGTTCCCAGGGGGTTCCGAAGAACCAGCCCAGGTAACCCGGGATATCGGTCGTGCTGTACATGCTGTAAAGGTTGGGCAGTCCGGCGCCCGGGGAGACGGCCTTGAAGCGGTCGGTCTGGGTGACGATCCAGTAGCTCAAGTAGCCGCCGTAACTCCAGCCGTAACAGATCAGACGTTCCGGATCCGCCCAGCCCTGGTCGATACAGAAATCGACGCCCGTCATGCAATCGTCGTAGTCGACGATGCCCCAGTTGCCGCGATTGGCGTTCAGGAACTCCTGCCCGTAATTGGAGCTGCCGCGGAAATTCGGCTGGAGTATCATAAAGCCGTTCCCGGCGAAAAATTGCCGGGTCGTGTTGAAGGACTCGAAGTCGGCGCCGCTCGGACCGCCGTGCGGATTGAGGATGAGGGGATAGGCTTTACCGGATTTGTAATCGACGGGCCGCGTGAGGACGCCTTCGATCCACAGGCCGTCGCTGTTTTTCCAGCGGATGGTTTCCGAAGGCGAGATCTTGATCTTTTCCTCGCGGAGCCAGGCGTTGGCGTCGGTCAGACGGACCGGCGCCTTGAGCCTCAAATCGGCGGCATGAAGTTCGGCCGGCCGATCAGGAGCCGTATGGACCCAGACCCAGGTTCGGCCGTCACGGGAGAGGTCCCATTGGGTGTTCACACCGCGCGGAGAGTCCGTCCTGCGGACTTCGCCGGTGCGGAGATCGACCGCAAAGAGATGAATCGATGTGCCGTCGCCCGTCGACCAGAAAATGGTCCGGCCGTCGGGCGACCAGATCGGGTTGCTGAAATCGCGGTCGAGGTTATCAAGCAGAATGCGGGGCTCGCCTCCATCGGCCGGGATGATAAGGAGACGGTTATACCAGGTCGATGTTCCCGTATGGGGATGGGAGGCGAAGGCGATGCCTTTCCCGTCCGGAGACCAGCGGGGATTCTGGTCGCTTCCGGCGTTTTCGTAGAGTTTTTTCGGGGTTTTTTCCGCCGGATCGATGATCCAGATGTCGCTGTCCCAACTGTCGTCGACCTTGGGCGTCGGCCGGGTCGTATAGGCGATCCGCCGTCCATTCGGGGACCACTGGATGTCGCTCACCGTGAAGGCCCCCTCGGTCAGACGAACCGCTTCTTTGGCGCCGATCTCAAAATGCCAGAGATGGGACATGCGGAACTTTTCGTCCACGACTTCGACATCGTCCTTGATCTTTTTCTTTTCCTGCTCTTCCTTGGTGAGCGGATCCAGAGCCGTGAAGATCAGCGCTTTTCCGTCGGGGGATATTTCAAAAGACTGGATGCTTTCGCCGTGAAATATGATTTGCCGGGCCTCGCCCCCGTCCATGGGCATGAAGAAGACTTGGCTCTTCGGTCCGCCGCCGGATTCCCCATCGGCGCCGGAGGGGGCCGCTTTACCGCGGGTGCTGAGAAAGGCCAGGGTCATCCCGTCCGGAAGCCAGGCCGGGGCGCGGGCGCCGGCGTCGCCCTGGGTCATCTGCCGGGCTTCGGTTCCATCGACTCTTACGCGCCAGATCTGAGTGGTCGACTTCATGTCCTTGTCTTCCATATCCCGCACAGTCTGAGTGTAGAGCACCCATTGACCATCCGGGGAGATTCGGGGGCCGGAGACCTGGACAAATCGCAGCGTATCCTTGGCCGAGAGGACGCGAGGCCTCTCGGTCTGCGCTTGGGCGGCTTTATCGGTTGCGGCTTGTCCCACGGCGATCGCGGGCGCTGATAACGCGACTGCGCAGATCGTCAAGACAACACATACAACTTTTGTCATTGATATGAATTTCAAGACCTGCCTCCTTGCCGTCAGCATGATGTTTTCAGGCTAGCACACCGTGAGAGGAGCCCGTCCGGCACCGTCCCGTCCCGCGTCCAGCCCTGGACGTCATAGTAGGCGTCGAGGATGCGTCCGTACTCCTCCCTGTCGACGGCCTTACCCTTATGGGCGCCGCGTGTCAGAGGCTCTGTCATCTTGTCCGGGACGAAGGCGTCGTAACCCCGGTCCCGCCCCTGGATATTGTTGAGCCGGCGTTCAAGAGTATAAATTCTCCGCCCGCAATTTTTCAGCGATTCTCCCGTATAGACGATTCCGGTCAAAGCCCGATAGGCCGACATGAAGAGATCCGAGGTCACATCTTCGGTGAAGAAATCGCAGAGACCCAGGGAATCGACGAGAGCTTTGCCGGTCTGGCCTGCGGCGACATAGGCGGCGAGTTCCGCCGCACCCGATAGCCCGCCCTCCTCCGCCTGGACGGTCCAAGCATACGTGTGGTCACCGCGCCCCCGGTTCGACGTTCCGTAGGCCGTAAACATACCCGGGAAGACCTTGGGTTCGATTCCGGCGTAGCCCAGTCCGCCGAAGATCATCGTGACGCAGCGGAGAATCTCCGGCCGGTCGGAGGCCGGGAACCCCGCCGCAATCTCGGCCGCGGCTGCGTCGGAATAGCCGCCGAGAAGCCGGCCCAGGGGGCTCGTCCGATACGCCACGGCCTCCAGGGTCCGGATCATGTCTTCGGCGCTGCCGAATTTCGGTGCGCCTTCAAAATCCTTCAGAAAACCTTTTTCCCGGAGTTCCATGGCCCCGGCCATGACGGATCCGAAAGTCATCGTGTCGACGCCGAGTTCGTTGCACCGGTGATTGAGATGGAAGATCGCGTCACGGTCGGTGAGGCAGCAGTTGATCCACAGGGCGATCGTTTCAAACTCGGGGCGCACGCCGCTTCCCGCGTACGGCGGCCTTTCAACAGAGGCCGTCCTCGTACACATGATGTGGCGGCATCGGTTGCAGACATGTGCCTTTCCGGCGATTTCGAGGAAAGCCGCGGTCGAAACCCGGGCGTAATCTTCCGGGTCGAACGAGCCCTCGTCGAAATTGTGCCAGGGCAGGTAGCCGCCCTTTTTGCCGAGATAGCCGCCGGTGAAGGCCCGGTCGAGCCACCATGTCGTTCCGGCCTCGGGCCGGAAGGAGGCCGTCCAGGCGGCGTCGGCGACGTGGCTTTTGACCAGAGCGTCGATCTCCCGGCTGGTTTTCTGAAACGCCGCGGCGTCGGAAATTTCCGGCCGGCCTTTCCCCAAAGCCGTTACGGCCGCGAGATTTTTCGATCCGAAAACCGCACCGGCGCCGCCGCGGCCGAAATTGCGGTGGCGATCGGCGGTCAGGCAGGCATAAGCGACGCCGTTCCAGCCGGCCGGACCGGCGCACACGGTAGACGACCCGGGATATTTTGCGGTCAGAAAGTCCGTGACGGCCGAGGCCGGCTGCAAGGTCTTTCTCCCCGCGGCTTCGGCAAAGAGGTCGTCCTCGGCATCGACGATCTCGACCGTCCCTTCGCCGACGAATATGCGGACGGGCCTGTCCGCCCGGCCGTCGACGATGAGTTGGTCGATCCCGGCCCTTTTCAGCATGTTCGGAAAAAGGCCGCCCGCGCTCGCGTGAGTGACCAGACCGAAAAGGGGCTTGTGCCCGGGAATCGCCCCGGGATCTTCCGGCGACCGGGTCATCGTTCCGAAGAAGGAACAGGACCCGCGGCCCGCCGTCGGGATGGGCGAGTCGTTGAGGGCTGCGGTGCCGAGGATGATCCGGTTTTCCGGCCCGAGAGGATTGCGAATGGGTCCCGTGAATTTGACATGATCATAAAGAAGACGGGCCTGAACGCCCCGCCCGCCGACGTAATCGCGGCAAATGTCAGGGTCAGCGGGCCGGATATCGATGCGTCGAGTCGCAAGATCGACAAAGGCCCAGCGGCCGGTGTACCCAAAAGAAATTTTCCCGCCGGACATCATGAGGAGGCTCCGGAGTCCGCCGCTTCAACAGTGACGGAGCTTTTCATTTTGTCGGCGAATTCGGCGACGGCCGGCTCGTTGATCTTGCAGACGCTTTCCTTGACGCCGGCGATTTTTCCGATGATCGTTTTTTCGAACCAGTTCATTCTATCGAAATCAAAGGCGCCGCCGAAGAGGCCCTTGGCCGCAGCCTGATCGACAAGCCGGGCGGGAAAAGCCTCATGGAATTGCTTCCATGCCTTATCGCCCTCTTCCATGCAGCAGATGAAAAGGCCGATTTTTTTCTTCAGGAGGGCGTCCGCGTGGGCCTCGCAGAACTTTTTCACCCGGGACTGGACTCTCCCCGCATGAATGGACCCGCCGACGACGACGGCGTCGTATCCCGAGAGATCAACGGTCCGGACTTTCTTGAGATCGAAGACATCGACATCTCCGCCCAGGCGGTCGGCCAGCAGGCGGGCGCATTTTTCCGCGGCGCCGTGCCGCGTGGCATAGACGATCAGCGTTTTCATGGTTCGTTCCTCCCCCGCCATTGTGTCAGAAAACGCCGCGGCCGGGCAAGCGCTTTTTCCGACACCCTTCCGCTCTGGCTGCTGGATGTTGCTGATAAAAAAACATTTATGCGCAAAAAGCACTTATTTTTGCCCAATTATTAGCTATTTTTTTTATTATGTGAAACTTACAGCAGCCAAAGCAGCCGAGAAGAGATTAGAGAATGATGTGGCCTTGGAGGTAGAGTACGGCCCGCCCCGCGATTTTCACCCGGTCGCCCCGGTCTTCGCAGAACAGCTCGCCGCCCCGGCGGGAGACCTGAAGCGCCCGGAGTTTCGACCGCCCCAACCTTTCCGCCCAGTACGGCACAAGGATCGTATGCGCATATCCGGTGACGGGATCTTCGTCGACGCCGACCTGGGGGACAAAGAACCGCGAGACGAAATCGGCCTCATTCCCCCGGGCGGTGATGATCGCCCCGAAGGCCTCGACATCTTGCAGTTTGCGGATGTCCGGCTTCATGTTGCGGACGGTATCCTCCGAACCGTAAACAAGGACGAAGCTCCGGTTGCAGAGAACCTCGGAGGGTTGCGCCGGAAAAGCGTCGAGCAGTTTCTTCGGCGGCGCCTGGGGGCGGGGGCGGTTGGCCGGAAAATCCAGACTCAGGAGATCGCCTTCCCGCATAACGGCGAGATCTCCGCTTCGCGACCGGAAGACGATCCGGTCCGCATCCGGTTCGATGAAACGGAAAATGACAAATGCCGAAGCCAGCGTGGCATGACCGCAGAGATCGACCTCGGCCGTCGGGGTCATCCAGCGGATGCGGTAGGCGTCGCCTTCGCGAACAAAAAAAGCCGTCTCGGACAGGTTGTTTTCGGTGGCGATGTTCTGCAGAAGGGAATCCTCGGGCCAGGCTTCGAGCGGGCAGACGGCGGCCGGGTTTCCGGCAAAGACCTTGCCGGTGAAGGCATCGACTTGATAGAGGGGGATGCGCATGCTCTTTCTCCTTTGTCCAGATTATGATACACCCATTGGGAAGAAGCTTAACGAAAACCGGAAAATTTAATATAATGTTTTTGTAAGGGAGGACTCATGGACAAGCATATCCAACTTATCGGCATTCTCTGGATCGTCTACGGAGGTTTGACCCTCCTCGCCGGAATCGTCGGATTCCTTCTTCTCTTCGGGATTTCCATGTTTCCCGATATTCAGACGGGGGCGCCCGCCATCCTTCGCCTGATCGCCCTGGCCGTGATCTTCTTCGTCGCCCTTCTGGGAGTTCCCAAGATCATCGGCGGATTCTACATTCTCAAGAGGAAGGAATGGAGTCGCATTTTGATTCTGGTCCTCTCTTTTTTGAGTCTGCTCAATTTCCCGTTGGGAACCGCCCTGGGAGTTTATTCCCTGGTTATTCTGCTCAATCAGGACGCCATCCGGTTGTTTGACACACCGGCGCCGGAGCCCATCATTCCCGAAAAGCCGGCGCCAAGGAAGAAAACCGAAAAATCCGAGTGAGTCTTTCCATAATGTCTGATTCTCTATGTCCGAAATGCCTCGAAAAATATTTGTCCGCAGGAGGTTCGTCGCGGCCTGCATTCGGGACACTGCCCCATTCCGCTGAGGCTGATCAGGGTTTCCTGACCGCCGCCGCGGCCGTCCACGAAGACCGGAAGACGGCGGGTCTTTCGGGTCTCGTCGGAGGGTTGGAGGCGGCCGTCATCGCCGTCGAACCCGGCCGCTTTCGGGACACCGCGGCGGATGTCCTTCGAACAACGGGCCTGACCTGGGTCGAGAGCTTCGCCGACGCCTCCGGAGAAACCGGGGTTTTCCGACTCGAAAGCGAGGATGCCGCGGACATCCTGATCAGGACACGCGCCGAAAAAGGTAATCCTTTCGCGCCTTTTAACGATTTTCCCAAATCGAGACACCTTCCGGCGACCCGGCTTGAGACATTGGTTTTCCGCTGCTCCGACATAGAGGCGTACCACCGGATTCAGAAAGAGCGGGGCGTGCTTTTCATGACGGACGGGCCGCTCCGGGGCGACGGCTTCGCCTTCATTCAGACCCGGCCTTCGCCGCTCACCGGGCTTTCCTACGGGTTCATCGAAAGAGCCTCTCGAGAGAGAGACTATGCTTTTCCGAAAAGCCGGCCCCTTCCGATCGAAAGACCCGCCGCACGAGGCGCCTACCTGAACCATATCGGACGTCTCGACCATGCGGCGACGCGGCTCGAGGCCCGAAACCGAATTCCGGCCATTCTGGAATTCATGGCCGTTACGGAATACGATTTCGACTTCGCCGTCTATGTTCCCGGCCAGAACTCCATCACCAACGTGGCCCGGGTCACCAAATCCGATTTCGCCCTGGTTTTCACATCGGGAATCGCGCCGTTTTCGGCCCCGGAGACATCCGGACCCACCGAGATGTTCATCCGGAATTACGGCCCCCGCGTCCACCACATGGCTTTCTGCACGGAAGAGATCGAGACCACGGTCGAGTCACTGCGGGCCGACGGCCGGGATTTCATGATCGATCTCATCGGATCTCCGGAACTGGGATTGAAACAGATCTTCACGCGGCCCTTTTCCAACACCCTGCTCGTCCATGAATACATCAAGCGCTACGGAGATTTCGACGGCTTCTTCGCCGAGTCGAATGTCACCCGGCTCACGGCCAGTACGGCCGGACAGTAGGACGGTTCGACCGGACATTGAAATCGTAGGATTGCGCAAGGCCGCCGTCTTGCGAGAGACAAGCCGGCCGGGGGAAACGTGAGCAGTTTTTCCGCTTGACACAAATCCGGAATCTGAGATATTGAAAAAGACTCGGGGCTGGAGACCGCCCCGCGGATCCTTACCACGCAAGTAGAAAGGAATCGAGTTGAAATGAAACGGTTCTATGCAAAAACCACCCTGCTGGCCGTCCTGTTTCTCGCATTCGGGATGGTGTCCTTCCAAACCCAGGCATTGGATGCGCCTGCGACATTCGAGGCGCGTCTCGCAACAAAGGAGGGGACCGCGGTCGCGGCAGGCGAGGAGCGCGAACTCCGCAGACTCGCCCGCCTGATGGAGAGGGACATCGCCTCCGGCGACCTCGTGGCTGCCGGAGTTCAAGTCGAAGGCCTCGGAGAATTCGTCCACGAGAGATTCGACCAGCACCATCAGGGGGTCCGTGTCTTCGGCGCCCAGCTTATCCGGCACAGCAAGAACGGAGGCCTGTATTTCATCAACGGCCGCCGCTATGACGACATCCGGATTTCCGCCGTACCCGGAATCGACGCCGGACAGGCCGCGGCCGCGGCTCTGGCGCACCTGGGAGACGGCGATTATACAATGCTCGAAACCCCGGAGCTTGTGATCTACCCCACCCAGAAGGACTATCTCCTCGCCTGGATGGTCCGGCACGCCTCGGACGACAAGCTCATGGTGTCCTTCGTCGACGCCGCCACGGCCCGCGTGGTCTTCAAGTACAATGACATCCAAACGGAATCCAACCAGATCGGAGTCGGCCGGGGGACGTTCGGCGACACCAAGAAATTGAGCACCATTCTGACCAACGACCTGTACTACCTCGTGGATAAAATGAGGCCGGCGACCATCATCACCGCGACCGCCAATTTCGGAACCAGTTATACTTCGGCCTGGTACCTAACCGACGCCGACAACAACTGGAACCACGACCCGACACTTGTGGATGCCCATGCTTACATGGGCTGGATCTACGATTATTTCTATCTGGTCCACGACTGGAAAGGAATGGACAACAACAACATGCAAGCCGTCGTCGTCATTCACTACGGCAACAACTACCGGAACGCGTTTTACCACGGCGGAACGAACTGGCTTTATTTCGGCGATGGTACGCCGGGGGATATGTATCCCTATGCGGCCTCCTTGGATATCGTGGCCCATGAATTCGCCCACGGCGTGACCAACCACAGCAGCAAGCTGATCTATTGGGGCGACCCCGGCGCCCTCAACGAGGCCTTCTCGGATATCATGGGCGTGTCCTGTGAATTCTTCCACCAGCCCGTCGGAGTCGGCTACGGAAAGGCGGACTGGTTCATGGGCGAAGACACCCGGCGTCCCTGGGGAGGGTCGATGCGCGACCTGACCGACCCCTGGAGCCAGATCTGGTATCCCCAGTACGGACTCCGATATCCCGATCACTATTCCCGGCACTATTCGTCGGCCTTCCTCGGCGGGTACGACAATGACGGCGTCCACATCAACATGACGATCGCGACGCACTGGTATTGGCTCCTGGCCAACGGGGGAACGAACCGCGTTTCAGGAATCTCGGTCAACGGCATCGGCGTTCAAAAGGCGGAAAAAATCGCCTTCCGGGCCTGGGTCCACTACCTGTTCCCATCAGCGGGTTTCTGGAGCACGCGATCGGCGACCTACCAGGCCGCCGTGGATCTGTTCGGAGCGGGAAGCCCGGAAGTCGCCCGTGTCGCTCAGGCCTGGACGGCCGTCGGTGTGCAGTGAGCGGGGAAGAGGAGCACGTATCATGAAAACCATAAAAATTTGCTTGGTACCGGTCATCCTGTTCTTTCTGATTTTTGCCGCGACCGTTTCTCTATCCGCGGCCCAGGACATCACAGTCCGGGTCAAGGTGACATCCGCCAACATCCGCGTCAACCCCAGCTTGGAAGCTACCGTTATCGGCCGGGCGACTCTCGGCCAGGAACTCGAAGTTCTGGAGAAGACGGGGGTCTGGTATAAAATCGTGCTCCCCCCTGACGCGGCGGGAGTTCAGATAACAGGATTCATTCACGAAAGCGTCGTCGACGAGATCGCCGCACAGGCTCCCCGGACCCGGGAAACGAGACCGGAAGCCGTGGAAAGACCGGTTGAGCGGCGGCCCCGACCGGAGCCGGAACCCGCGCCGGTTCGACGGGAAATCCCTTCTTATAAGTCGGCCCACAAGAAATTTTTCGTCCGGCTCGGCGGCGGTTATGCCAGCCACTCGTTCTCTTACAACACCCAATGGGGTTTCGACATGTATCATGAAAACGGATACATGTCCGAGTCCTACAACGTCGACGGCTCCGGTCTGGCTCTGGATGCCGGGGTTGGCTATTTCTTCACACCCAACATCGGCGTCGAGCTGTCCTTCATCCCGGGCATGGGGAAGGGCAGCGGGATGTTCGAAGGCGGATTTCCCCACCCCTTCTATTTCGAGTTTTTCCGCGAAGTCGAATGGGCGTCGTCCAACTTGAAATATTCGGACATGGAACTCAACCTGAATGTTCTGGCGGCCTTCGACGTCATGTCCAAGCTTCGCGTCTACATCGGAGCGGGCGGGACCTACTTCCTCAACGTCCAGGTCGAAAGCCTCAAAAATTTCGACTGGTCCGAGACCGGCTACCCCTATTTCGACGTCAGCGTCAGTCCCATTTTCTCGACCTACAGCCAGAGCTGTTTCGGATTCAATGCGGGCGGCGGATTGGATTATATGATCAGTCCGTCCCTGGCCGTCAACACGAACATCCGTTACTCCTCGGGTGAAGCGAAAGTCGATATCGAAGGCCTCCAGGTCACTCTGAAGCCGGGCGGTTTAAGGGCGACGGCGGGCATCAAGCTGTTGTTCTGACAAAGGCGGCAAAATTCGCACGGCGCAGCGCCTCCTTTAGTCCGAATGCGATGCTCCAAACACATCGATATCTGATCAAAAAACCCAAACTGACCCCCAACGGATCGTGGAAACAGCAGGATTCGACGCAGCGGGGAACGCCGCCTCACCAGTCGAGGAGGCGGCGTTCTCCTTCGAGGGCGCGCTGCTTGGACAGCTCCTGGGAGACTTCGATGACGCCCCGGTAGCGGCCTTCCGCGTCATAAACCGGGAAATAGCGGATGTGGATGAAGAGGCCGTCCTTCTGAATCCAGAACTCCGCGACATCTTTCGTTTTTTCCTTGAAGGCCTTGACGATGTCGTTGACGACGTGGACGCTCTTCGGTGGATGACAATTCTGGACGTCCCGGCCGACGATGGCCGGGCTGCGCGGGAAGATCCGTTCCGATGTATCCGAATAATAGGCCACTTCGTCGTTCTCGTCGACAAAGGTGATGTCGATAGGCAGCGTCTTCAGCATGAGATCGATCTGCTCGGCCGGCAGGCGGCCGGTCGAGAGAGGGATGTTGTTGTTTTCTACAAGATCCTCCTGTGAAGCCCCGGGCGGGGCTTCGCTGACAAGAGATTCTTCCGCATCTGCAGTTTCAAGACCGCCGCCCATGGCCTCGGCCAAACGGGCGTCCCAAAGATTGGACGGCTTGACCCAGGCATATCCGATGGCCGGCTCACCCTGTTTGATCCTGACCCAATCGTTGAGACCGAGCTTTCGGGCCGATGTAGGATAGAGGATCTTCTCTTCGAGAAAGATCATCTTCTTGATCGCACCGGAGAGGGCCTTGACCTGTCCGGCGAGCGCGGCCCATTCGCCGGCTTGAAGAAGCTCAGCCGTCTTTTTCAGGTGAGCCCGGATTTCGTCGTGCTTCCCCCACATGACTTTGGTCGGACCGAGAAATCCCTTGGCTTCGAGGAGCGGAAAAAGCTGGTTTTCCTTTCTCTGGTAGTGAATCTCGATCTCTTTCAGGCGGGCCAGGTCCCGGCTGAATTTGTCGATGTCCTCCTGCGCGGCTCGGCCCTTGGCGAGCGGCTTCAGGCTGCGTTTGAGGTCCTTGAGGATTTTTTTGGCGGCTTTGTTTTCTTCGACGAACGTGTACATCGGATGGCCGGGAATTTTGGCCGGCTTGCCGACTTTTTTCAGGGATTTGTCGAAGACTTCGGCATGGACTTCGCAAAGGCGCTGGACCTCCTCGACCGGAAATCCCTCCTGAATCAGGGCGTTTTCCATGTCGGCGATCTCCTCGGGGGAGACATTCTTGATCAGCTTCGCAAAGGTTTTCTGGAGTTTCTTGACCGGAACTCCGGAATGCAGATCCCGGATGATTCCCTTCAGGATTTCCTGACGCTCTTCCCGCGTGGCATCTTTGACATCATTCATGTCGCCCTCCCGGTTTAATGAATTTAGTTTATCACCGGAGTGCGACATTGAGAAGAGCACAAGTTGCCAAAGCCAAGCAACATAATCCTAATAAATAGTTTTGGCGGAGATGATGAGAATGAGCCCCTTATCGCCGCCGTCTAGCCGGGAGGCACCGACCACGGTTCGATCACCGGACCTGATGTTGACGGTGCTCGTGATTAAGCTTTTCTGGCGGCCCTGAACGGGTTTCCCTTCAAAGAAGGCCTCTTCGGGATGTGTGAAATGGTGGAGGATGATTTCGATTTTGACGGCATCCTGCGGCTTTTCCCTGACGATCTCGGGCCGTAAAAAGAGTTCGAAATCGGCCTTGGGTCCGAGAATTAACCCGGATCTCTGCCTGTCAACGCCCCGCAGGACGGTCGCATCGAGGAGAGAATACCCCTTGTAGCGGAGGAGTTTCCCGAGTTCCTGGATGACCGGGTCTTTCGCCAAGTCCTTGTCGACCGTCACATCGGATTCTGATCCCATGATCAACTGAACAGTGAACATGACATCGGGCGGCTTGACGTCGATTTCCCGTATCACGTCCAGCATTCGGGCGACGTTATCGGACGTATCCACAATGGTAAGAATGTCTTTGCGGTTCGGACTGCCCATAACCTGTCCTCCCCGGCTACTGAAGGGCTGCAGAAGAATGCGAACATCCGTGGCATCGATATATTTCAGACGGACGATTTCCTTGCGGAGGGCCGGCTCTTCCTGACCCGCTCCGAAAGCGGCAGGACCGGCAATTCCGATCAAGACGGCAAACATGGCGATTGCGGCGATTCGTTTTTTCATTTTTTGTCTCCTTTCCAATCGAAATCTCTATGGAAAAACCAGGCGATCTGAAGCCCGGTTTCCTGCGATACGAACGTGACGGAGAGAACGTCCTGGGGAACGCCGGCCGCCGTCTTTTGGGAGATCGGAGTTTCGGCGTCTCGAGCTTTCTGCGCCGCCTCCGGCTTGAGTTCCGGATGCGCAGCGGCGATGTGCGGGCGGATCGATGTTTGCTCTACGGACATCTGAGCGGGCCGGCCTTCGGGAACGGCACGGCGGGGATCCGTTTTGGTATCGGCGGAATCCCGGGGCTTATGCATGAAATCGGCCTCGGTTTCTGAGTCGGAAAGACCGGTTGCCGTTTTTTCCGAATCCTCTTTCATTGCTTCGAGGTCGAGCTCGACGTCCGGGTGTTGACTTTCCGGAGAACGCGGATCTTTCTCCGCGGCGACCGGCAGCGAAGCCTGAAGAACGTCCTTCTGACGGAACAGCGTGTCCTTGAAGAAATACAAAGCCAGCGCCGTAATAAGAACAACCCCCAGGCCCGCAGCGGCGAAGGCCCATCGCGGTGCGAGCGCCCCGAACCTGCGTTCCCCGAGGGGTTTCTCCACTGCAATACGAGCCATCGTCCCGCTCCAAGCGGCTTCATCCCAATCCGGAGTTATCGCCTGTTTGGCGGCATTCCTGACTCGGTCGAGCGCAGTCCGGTATTCCTCCGTTTCTTTTCTGCACGAGGAACAATGCTCGAGATGAGCCTGAAGCTTTCGGGTTTTGCGGGCCGAAAGATCGCCACCCGAGTAAAGAGGCAGCCGACGCTTCGCTTTTTCACACCTCATCCTTTTTCCTCCAGATGGGGATAGCGTTCACGGATTGCATCACGAATCTTTCGGCGGGCCCGGGAAAGATGAACCCGCACGGAAACGCTCGAACCGCCGATTGCCCGGGCCGTCTCCCCGACACTCATATCCTCGATATCCCTTAGGACGAAAACCTCGCGTTCCCGCGGGCTCAGGACTTCGAGACAGGACGCCAGATCGGATTGAAATTCCCGAGCCCGGCAGCCCGCTTCCGGGTCATCCTTCGAGCGAATCTCCGGGCCGAATTCCTGAACAACCTCCCGCTCCCGCCTCAACTTCCGGGCCCGGTCGCAGGCGGCGTTGGCGCCGATCCGGAGGATCCAGTTCCGAAAGCTTTGGGAGGGATCATAGCGATGCAGGTATTTGAAAGCCCGGAACAACGCCTCCTGGGCTGCTTCCCGGGCGTCCTCCCGGTTCCATGTGATCCGGAAGGCCAAGGCCATGAGAGAATCCCGGTAGGGCAGAACCAGGGGTTCGAAAGCCTCCGTGCGGCCGGATAGAACCATCGCCACGAGCTCCTTCTCCGGAACGTTCATCCACACGGATCTACCCCCGCCGGCTCGGAAATGTTAAGGCCTCCAACTTTTTTGTTTGATCAGAATATCACAATATCCCCCCCACAATTCCCATGAGGATTCCCGGCTCGGATTCTGTTCCGATATTTTCGGCAGGGCAGGATGACAGGTCCGGTTGAATTTTGCATCGAACATGCTGAGGATCGGAGAACACGACGGCGAAAACGCCGACGGAAGCTTCGGGATCCCGAACGCATGAAAACACGGGAAGCCTTCACGAGAATTTAAAATTCTGGGATCGATGGGGTAAGGACGCCCCTATCTTTCCTCCGGCACGGGCAGAACGTCCTTGGCCAGCGGAACCGGGTTGTAAATCTTGTAGACGGGATAAACCGCCGGTTCCCGGCTCCACTGCTGGGAGAGATAGCGATCGAAGACATTCCAGACGAGAAGTCCGTCGTTGCTCTCCGGTTCGAGAAGATAGGCGGCCACATTGGCCAGGGGTTGGGCCAGAAGGACAACCGTTGTTCCGGCCGGAAATTCCATCTCGCCCGTTCGGTATTCTCCCTGAACTCTGTTCAGGCGGTGCCCCTGGTTGAGCATGGGCTGGGCCTCGAGTTTGGAGACGGCGAAGGATTCGGCCCTGAGTTTCACGGGCTCGATCAGGGTTTCCACGACGACGCCGTGCCTTTGGAGAATTTCGACGGCCTCCGGAATCGGCTGGGGGATCAAATAGGCATAGGGCAGGCGGACGGACCGTTTGGCAAAATAATCGGCGAAAAAGGGCATGGAGTAAGTCCGGGTCCTGTCGGATTTCGTGACCCGCCGGCGGCCGTCCTCCTCCGTCGTGACCTCCATCTCGTATCCTATGACCGTGATGTTGTTCTTGAGGGGCCGGACATCAAATTCAACGCCGAAGGTGTCTTCAGCGGACGGGCGAAGGCCCCGGAGAACGGTCCGGCGGTCCGCCTCCCTTATGAGATTGCGGATCTCACCGGCGTGGGCATGGCAGTATTCGGTCACGGCCAGGAAAAGACTATAGGCACCAGTCACCCGTTCCTCGAAAGGCGCATAGGGATAGTTTTCATTCAGGATGCCCAGCCGGTTGCGGAGACCGATGGCATTGCTGATGTAGCGGGGTTCGGGGCCGAGAGGCCGCCATCCCTTCTCCGGCTCCTGGATGGACATGAAGTCGCCGTGGGGGATGCAGGGCAGTCCGTAGGTGTCCTTGAGGATCTTGTTGACGGCGGGCGTGAAGACGTCGCTCATGTAGTTGATCAGGCTCCGGTCGCCGTTGGGATTGAGCGACCAGACGTAAGTCACGACCTCCTCGTGATAAGAACCGTTGTGGGTGTGGCTGTCGAGAAGGACAGCCGGGTCCCAGCGGCGCATGACATTCCGGACAAGGCCGCGGACTTCGGGGCTTTCGATCTTCAGACCATCCCGGTTGAGGTCGAGGTTCTGGGCGTTGGACCGGACTCCAACGCCCTCCTCCGGACCGATCTGGTTCCGCCGGTTGTCGGGGCTGATGCGTTCGTTGCCGTCGGGGTTGAAATTGGGGGCGATCAGGACGACAAGCCTGTCCAGAAATCGGGAAGCTTTGCCCAGCGTGAGCTCGCGGGCCAGCATCAGCGCGGCTTCCTTGCCTTCCACCTCGCCGGCATGGATGTTGGCCTGGAAATAGATGACCAGCTTGTCGTCGTAATTGAGATCCGCGGGTGAAGCCGGGACGGGATCGCCGATGACGATGAGGGGAATCTGCCGCCCTTCGGCGCTCACAGCCAGGGTCTCGACCCGGATCTTCGGACTGAGCCTCTGCAGGTCGCGGATGAAATCCATGACGTCGGCATGGCGTGAGGTGGCCTTGTATCCGCTGGCCTCGGCCCGGGTTACGGGTATTTTTTTCGATTGAGAGGATAAAAACAACGGCTGGAGGAGAATCGCGGTCATAAGGATCGCGATAGAAACGGAGACATTCCGGAGGTTCATGATGGTCATGGAGTATTCCTTTTCAGAGACATGTTCGTAGATATGTTCGGCAATGCTCTTTTCGAGTGTAAAATAAGAAACATCTTATGTCAAAGTCTTCATCAAGCGTGCACCGGGGTTGACAACCCCCTGCGGTCAAGATAAATTCCCGGCATGCCCCGAGAGATTCCATGAGCCATGATGTTCGGGAAAACAAACCGACTCTTCTCCGTGTTCTCACCCGTTGGGACTTGACCGCAATCGGCGTCAATCAAGTCATCGGAAGCGGCATCTTCCTGATGCCTGCGGCCGTCGTGGTTCTGGTCGGCAATTGGAGCCCCTTTTTCTTTCTGGCCGCTGGTTTCGTCTCTCTTCTGTTTGCGCTCTGCTTCGCCGAGCTCGGCAGCCGGTTCGAAGGAACCGGTGGTCCCTATCTCCATACCCGGGCCGCCTTTGGCCGCTTTCCGGCTTTCCAGGTCGGTTGGCTCCAGTGGTTTACCCGGGCCTCCAGTTACGCCTCCGTGGCCAACGGCCTCGTCCTGGCGCTGGGATACTATGCACCCGCCATGACCTCGGGTATAAAAAGGGCTCTGATCCTGACGGCTCTTCTGGGAACTCTGGCAACTATCAATGTCCGGGGCATCCGTCAGAGTGCTTGGACGATCAACATCCTGACGATCGGCAAACTTCTCCCGCTGGGCATCTTCATCACCGTCGGATTGTTTCATATGGATTGGTCCGCCTTGACGCCCCTGCCCGCGATCTCCTGGACGTCGGCCTCGGCGACGGCTCTTCTGCTCATCTTCGCCTTCGGAGGCTACGAGGTCGTCCCCGTTCCGGCCGGAGAGTCCGGTGCTCCGCGTCGCCATGTGCCGTTCGCCCTGGTGACGACCATTCTTTCCGTGACGGGCATCATGATCGCCGCTCAGATCGTCGCCATGGGGACAAACCCCAACCTGGCCGGATCCTCTACACCGCTTGCCGATTCGGCCTTTCTTTTCATGGGCGCCGCGGGCGCTCTTCTTCTCGGCGGGGGCACAATCGTCTCAATCGCCGGGAACAGCGCCGGGCAGGTGCTGGCCGGGTCGCGGACGATCTTCGCCCTGGCTGAAAACGGCGACCTGCCGCCGTTTTTCGGAAAGATTCATCCGCGTTACCGCACGCCGGCAAATGCCATTCTTTTCACATCGGCCGTCGCCCTTGTTCTTGCGATCTCGGGATCCTTTGTCTGGCTGGCTATTGCCAGCGCCCTGTCGAGGCTGCTCACCTATGCCGCCTCGTGCGCCGCGGTCCTCGTCCTGAGACATCCGCGCTTCGCGGACCGGGCCAAGCCGGCGACGTTCGTGATTCCGTTCGGTCCCCTCGTGCCCGTTCTCGCCATTCTTGTGATGGCGGGCGTCATTGCCGGCGTCTCATCGGATCAAATCCTGGCAGGCCTGGCCGCCGTCGCCGCAGGCACGATCTTCTATTTGTTAAAACGCCGGAAGGAGAGGAGGAGCCATGAGTCTTCATCAGGTTCTGTTCGGCATCTTTGAGCTTCTGATTTCCATCCTTGTCAGCCTCGTCCTGATCTTCGCGACCTACCGGGCGATTCTGGCCCTGACCAAGCGCTTCGACGAAGAGGCTCAGCTCAAGCAGGGAAACACGGCCGTGGGCGTCGTCCTGGGCGGCATCCTGATCGGAGAGGTCATCATCGTCCGGCAGGCCCTGTATCCCGTGATGGCCGTTCTCCAGATCTTCGCCATGGAAGGAGACAGAAGCTTCGGGGCCTTCCTCGAACTCATCGGACTGTCCATCGGGTATATCTTCCTGGCCGGGATTCTGGCCGTGCTCTGCATCCTCTTCAGCCTGTGGCTCTTCGACCGGATGACGCCGGGGATCGACGAGATCGAGGAGATCAAGACCGGCAACATCGCCGTCGCCGTGTTCATGGCCATGCTGATCATCGCGGTTTCCATCCTGATCAGTTCCGGCGTTTCGGGCCTCACCCGGGCCCTCGTGCCGTTTCCGGAAATCGGCGTCGTTCCCCTCCAATAGCGGACGATGAAGATCCGGACACCGGTGCCCGCCCTCGGCATCACGGGGCTCATGACGCTTGCCGCCGCGGGGGGATTGACCCTTCTCCCTCCGGAGGCGCCCCAGCCGACGTCGAGCCTCACCAATGTCTTCGCCCGGACCGAAGAATCCGCCTCCTACACTCTCAAATACGGATGGAAGGACTTTAAGGGGACATCCCGGACCATCTCTTTCGACATCGACAAGGATGTCCTGGCTAGCGCCGAGAAAGAATTCGGCTACCGCCAGGAGGATCTCGACCGGCATCTCGAAGCCTGGAGCGCGGCCCGGAACGAGGAGATGATTGCAGACCTAAAGGCTCTGGTCCGGTTTCTTATCGATGAAGGCGGCCATGGGGAATACATCATTCTCCAGGAGAAAGGCCCCCTGGAGTTTACGCTCAAGCTCTCGGTCCCCTTCGATATCCAGGACCGCGTCAAGCCGGCTTATGACGCCATTCGGATTCGGCTGGCGGATGAGTACGCGTCGGCTTCAAAGAAAATCGAGGCCGGTCTGGACGCAGAGAAAACCCGATACCTCGTGAGCCGGGGTCTGGCCTCTGAGGGAAAGGCCTTCCGGGTCGACTACCCGAGAAGCGTCCGCAATAACACGCCGCGCGTCCGACATGTGCTGGAGGTTCTGCGCGCGATCGACGAAAAGCTCAACATCCGGGATTTTCTTGGACTGTCACTGTCCTTCATCCAGCATATCCTGTACCGGGTGCCGCCGACGGTCGAGGACGGCAAGGTCATCCTCGGCTTCTGGACGCCGCCCCGGGTTCTCGTCGACAACCTCGGCGACTGCGATTCCAAGGCCGTCGCCTTCGCCTCGATCTGGCTGAACTTCAAGAAGTATCCCGTCGTTCTCATCCGCGTTCCGGAACACATGTTCGTGGGGGTGGCCGTTCCTTCCTGGGAGACGGGCGGATTGACCATCAACGGCCTGCGCTATACTCTGTGCGAAGTCTCTCCGAACAAGAGGGTCCCGCCCGGACAAATCACCTATTACAGCTCGACCTATCTCAACAGCGGCCGCTACCGGTACGAAATCGTCTCGGACTGACACCCGGCGGAAAAAATATTAAAAAAACTCTTGACATTTTGTCTTAGTGTATTATTATATTAATACAGTAAGACAAAGGACGCCGCGATGATCAAGATCGAAACATCGAGTTTTATCCCGATCTATGAACAGATCAAGACGGAGATCCGGAGCCGCATCGCCACGGGATCCCTGAAGCCCGACGATCCTCTGCCCTCGATCCGGGACCTGGCCTCCGAACTGATCATAAACCCCAACACCGTGGCCCGGGCCTACCGGGATCTCGAGCAGGACGGGCTGATCACCGGGCGCCGGGGCAAGGGCAGCTTCGTTGCTCCGGGGTCATCCTCCCGGGCCGGAAAAGAACGCGATAGCCTCCTGGGCCGGATTTTGGCCGGAGCGGTGGATCAAGCCGTCCGGTTCGGTTTCGATCGCGACGAGATCCGAAAGGCATTTGAAGACCGCATGAAGGCCCTCAACCCGCCTGTCTGAGGAGAGAGAGAATGAGCGAGATTCTGCGCCTGGAACATGTCACGAAGAGCTTCGGCCGCCGCCGGATCCTGAAGGATATCGGCCTGAGCCTCGAAAGCGGCAAAGTCTACGGCCTCCTGGGGAACAACGGCGAAGGGAAAACGACGATGATCCGCATCATCACGGGCGTCATTCCCGCCGAAGGAGGCCGCCTGTTTTTCAGGGGCGCCCCGATCCCCTTCGGCGCCGCCTCCCACAAGACCGAGATCGGCTATGTTCCCGAAGACTCCTTCATCTACGGCTGGATGAAGGTCGGAGAGTTCATGGACTTCAACGCCGCGTTCTATCCCGGCTGGGACGCCGGGCGGGCCGCCGATTGCCTGAAACGTTTTTCCCTGGATGTCAAAGCCCGGGTGGCCTCTCTATCCCGCGGCTTGAAGCTCAAGCTTCATCTGGCCGCGGCGCTTGCGGCCCGGCCCGCGCTTCTCATCCTCGACGACGCCACCTCCGGCATCGACGTCCCGACGCGCCGCGACTTCCTGAAGGACATCATCGGGGAACTGGCGGACTCGGAGACAACGGTGTTTTTCTCCACCCACATGGTCCATGAGCTCGAGCGCATCGTCGAGCATCTCTTCATTCTTCACGGCGGCGAAATCGTCCTGAACGAGGATTACGAACGGATCAAAGATGCCGTGAAACGCGTCGTTCTGAGATTCGACGGGGACGCGTCGGAAAAGACGGACATCGTTTATCCCTGGACCGGCGAGAAAAGGCAGAGGCTGGAACAGTTGTCACCCGCCCGGCTGGAGGTCGAACCGCTGAGCCTTGAGGAAATCTTTGAAAGCTTCGTCAAAAAACGGCAAGAGAGGACGCCATGCTGAAAACCATCGTCATCAAAGAGTGGAAGGAGCGGCTGCCGCTTGTCGTCTTTTCCCTGGCGGCGCTTCTCGCTTTCGTCGTCCTGTTCTTCGTCCTATCCGGAAACCGGGAGGCCGTCGACATCCTGGCCGGCGCCGCAACACTGGCTTTCCTTCCCGTCCTCGGCCTGCTTCTGGGGGCGGGAGCATTCCAGTCTGAGTTCAAGGACGGCGCCTGGGCCTATCTCTTTTCCCGGCCGATCTCAAAGAGCCGCATCTGGCTGGCCAAGTATGCCGCCCAGCTCGGAATTCTCCTGGCCGTTATGGGAAGCTTCACCCTCATCATCAAAGTCGTTCCCGGAATTCAAGCCGTTTTTTCCGACTTGAACTGGATCCTGTCTTTCGGCCATAACATCTCCATTTTCGAGCTGGGATGTCTCGGCGCCATCGTTCTTTTCAATGCGGCCTTTTCCTTGTCCATCCTCTCGGATAAACAGCCTTCGACGATTGTCTGGACTCTTCTGCTTTGGGCGTTTCTAATTTTCGGCGGCGCGCAGGCGGTCTTATCGCCCCTGTTGATCTGGACGCTTATTTACCTGAATGTTCTTTCCTGGTCTCTGTTCGTCCTGGCGCTGTTTTCCCTGAGCCTGGCTCTGGCCTCGATCCTGACTTTCAGCCGAACGGATTTCTCCCAGCCCGGAAAGAAAGCGCGGTATTTCATGAAACGGGCCGCGGTCTTTCTCGCAACCTCCTTCGTGTCCTGTGTGTTGCTTGCACCGGTTTTCTCGCCGGCGAAAGCTCCCCATTTCTATAACATGAGAATCGCGGCAGACGCCGCTTATTTCCGAACGGCAAAAGGAATATTCCGGTATGACTTGGCGAGCTCCCGTCTGCGACGAATCCTCAAGACCCCGCTGATTTGGCATTCTATTTCCGTAGGCGATGGAAAAATCATTTTCATCAAAAACGTTCCGAAGAGACGAAATCGCATGTCGGAGGAGCTATGGATCATGGACACCTCCGGACGGAATGCCGGGCGCCTGGCGGACACGTCGACCGAAGAGGGTCCATTCTCGAACCTCTACATCCGGCAGGCTGTGATCTCTCCGGACGGCAGAAAAATCGCGCTCTTAACCCGGGATATTCAGGGCAGAGAAAGGCTTCACGGGATGGATGGGGAAGGCAGGGAAACCCGAAGCCTGACTTTGGGGATGCCCGAAATTCCCCATTTCAGCATGATAGTCGGCTTTTCTGCATCGGCGAGGTATCTTGTCATATACAGCCGTTTCGCAAAGAAAAATGAGGCCTCCGGGACCGACATCTTGAGAATCGACCTGGAAAGGGATGCCGACGGAAAAGACGTTGAAATCCTGGCCAGGAACATCCATAAAGCTCCTATGGTCGAAGCTTTTCAACACGATCTGATCGCATACGCCTCTATCGATCAAGACAGAAATCAAGAAAGCCTGATCCTCCATGATATCGTGTCAAATGAGGCGCAAGAGGTCCTGGCCGACGATTCCATCGGCCTGTTCGGTTTCAACGAAGCCCGGGATAAGCTGGCTGTGTGGACGGGACCGCCGGGACACAGAAAGTTAAACATCTATTCGCTGACCGAAGACAGGATTACGGCGCAGCGGGATGGAACGCGTTATAAAACCGGCTGGCCCCTGTGGATGTCGGACAACCTCGTCCTGCTATCGGCCGATTCCGGCACGGGAAGAAAATCCCTCGTCCTCCTTGACGAAAGCCTCGAAGAAATCAAGACCATCGCTCTTCCCTGGGAATCAGGCGAACTCGTTAATTTACATTGCGCCGGAAAAACGGTTTTCGCCTGGGAATTCGACAAAACCGGACTCTGGACCCTCGATCTGGAGTCCATGAAGTGGCGCCGGATTCATTAGTCTGTGCTTGATTCAAGTTGACCGGACTCTCCTGTCCGGTATATATTGGAAAAGAGCCGCGTTGAGCGGCGTCCCATTGGGAGGTGATCATGTCCGTATCCCGTCCGAAAAACGCCCCGTTTTTTTCATTGACGGTTCTCACTTTTATCCTGGCGGCCGGACTCCTGCTCGGTCCCGCCTGTTCCCCAAAGTCCGACGGTTGGAAAGGCCGGATCGTGGAAGAAGACGGCATCGTCGTCGTCAAGAACCCGAACGCACCCCTCTACGGCCCGGAAGTCCTTTCTCTGGAGGAGGACCTGACAATCGGAGGCGAGAGCAGCGGCGATATCGCGTTTGCGACGATCTCCTCGATCACGGTCGCCGGGGACGGGACGATTTTCGTCCTGGACGGAAAGGACAAGAACATCAAGGCCTTCGACCGGGACGGGGGAAGGATCGGGACATTCGGCAGGCCCGGCCAGGGTCCCGGGGAACTGGAGATGCCGAGAACGATTTATTCCACCGAACGGGACGAACTGGCCGTCGTCGACATGAGCCCGAAGCTCGTTTTTTTCGAAAGCAGCGGGGAATATATACGCACCCTATCCGCATCTTCCCTGATGCTCATGGATGCCCGGCCGGACTCCGAGGGGAACTTATTTGTCTTTCTCATCATCTATGAAGAAACCGACGGTCGCTACGAACTACGGAAAGTCGACGGCGAATTCAAGGACATCCTGGTCTACGAATCCTCCCCCACACAGAATTCGGCCCGCGATGGTTTTGACCCCATCTTTCCGATCCTCCGCTGGGATCTGCTTTCCGGAGATCGCCTCGTCTGCGCCCATGCGGTGAAGTTCGAGTTCAGGATCTATGACGCGGACGGCCGCCTCGCGCGCAAGATCCAGATGAATCCGGAGCCGGTCCCGGTCGCCAAGGAGGACATCGACGAACGGACCCAAGGCGCTCCGCCCGGTATTCTGGAGAACATGAAAATCCCCCGGCATTATCCGTCATTCCGGTATTTCGTGACCGACGACGAAGACAGGATCTGGGTCTTGAGCTGGGAGCGCCCGCCGGGCCGCAAGGGATACTATTACGATGTTTTCGACCCGGAGGGCCGGTATATCGTCCGGACCGTCCTGCCCGTGATCCAGCCGCTCATTCGCAAGGGCCGTCTCTACGCGGCCGAGGAGGATGAGGCCGGCTATCCCCTTCTCAAACGGTATGAAATCAGATGGGACTATAACAGAGAGCTTCATCCAGGCCGCTCTGGTTTTTAAAGAGCCTGGGTTTCAACGTCCGCACCGGCGCCCGCTGAATCCGAGTCCTATTCGGCCGGTATTTCCTTGATGCCGAGGTAATAGGCCGCGTTGGCGTGGGGATCGATTTTGGGCGTGATGCGGCCCGGAAGCGCGCTCAACACAGTGGTGACTCCCGGCCCGTGCCCGGCATAGTCGCTCCAGCCGTGGATGCAGACGCCGATCGTCACGGCATCCTTGTAGCGTCCCGCGCCGAAGGAATTGTAGTGATCGCGGATGGCCACGACATCTCCGAGTTTGAGCTTTTTCAATCCATAGCGCTCGACGGTTTCGGGACAGGTCGTCTGGATATCGTAATCCAGGGTCTCGACAAACGAGCTTCCGAGTCCCGAGCCCATGATGTGACCCGGGATTTCCATGACCACGGGAACGACAAGCTGATCGTTTTCGATCCGAATGCCCATCTTTTCCAGAAGTTCGGGCGAGATCTTGTTGACCCGCACGTCATCGAATCCGTCGATTTTCAAGCCCACGCTGCGGGCCTTGACCTGAATTTTGTCATTGAGCGCGAGATTGTCCTTGGCCTCGGCCGGTAACCAGACCAGGTCGTGAGAACCGGCGTGCCGGCCGATATAATACCCCCGCGCTCCCTTGGCGTCGCCGGAAATGACTTCGGCCTCATTGCCGATTCCGGCCAGGATGGCGATCGCGCAGTCCGAGGGCCGGGCGGCGTCCCGGCCCTGGACGGTGACGTCGGGCTCGACATGATCGGCGCTCGCCCACCCGTAGGCGGGATCGCCGAAGGACACCGTGTAGTTGATGGAGGCCATGCCGATGCCGATTTTCGGCGTGCCGTCATAGGTCACGCCGTAATCGCGGCCGCCGGGCGGCTGAACAACGGCCTGGACGGCGGTCGTGATCAGGCTGTTTTTATTGGTTTTCAAAACGCCTTTCGCGGCAACCGGAGCCGGGGGCGGGTTTTTCATCTTGATCCCCAGGTATTTGCCGATATTGGCCGAGGGATCGAGTCTTGCGGTCAGTTTTTTCGTTCGCGAGGACAGAATCGGCGTGACGGCGATGCCCACGCCGGACATGTCCGAGGGCCCGCTGCAGATGATCCCGATCGTCGACCCGCCCTCGAAATAGCCCTTTCCATAGTCGGTCTGAACATCCTTGAGAAGAACAAGGTCGCCGAATCGAAGATCCTTCAGTCCGTACTTTTCGACGTCCGGCGGATAGCACGTCTGAATATGCCAGTGGCCGTAAATGCTGGAACCGCCGGCGCCCTGGCCCGCGATCTCGGCCGGAATCTCCTTCACGACGGGAACTTCGATACGGCCGTCCGCCGTTTCGGTCGCGAGCTTTTCCAGGACATCGGGCGTCAGGCCATGGATGAAGATCTCTTCGTACCCGTCGATCTTCAAGCCGATGCCGACGGCCTTGGCCTGAACGAGATCGCCGACAGCCAGCTTGTCGAGAACCGCGTCCTCAAAGTGAACCAGCGCAAACCCGCCGTACTTGGCCGCGACCACGCCCTTTTCGCCCCGGGCCGATCCCGAGAGAAGTTTGACTTCGGTGCCTACGGAAATATGAGGAATCCAGGCGCCGCGGCCCCGGTCATCCCCGGCGCCTTCGACGGCGACGCCCATGGTCGCGCGATCAGCGCTCGCCCAGCCGAAGATCGGATCGCCGATTTTCAGATTGTAATTGATGCCGCCCGTCCCGATCAGCATCTTGGGCGTGCCGTCCCAGGTCACGGCGTAGGACCGCGACGGCTGGGCCGGAGCGATCTGGCCCTGAACGGCGACGGTCAGCAACGCGGCCTTGTTGGTGGCAACCGGCTTCCGCCCGGGAAGATCGGAGGCGGAAACGGCGACAGTCAGAACGACAGCCAAGTTCAATGTCAGGGCGGATACCCGAAAAGCGGCCGGAATTCTTCGTCTCATGATTGAGGACTCCTTTTTAGCAGTAAACATCTTCGTCATTATAACGGCAGGAGTCGAGACCGGCAAGCCGGGAATTGGAATTGAATAAAAGCAGAGAGCATGATATAAAAGATTTTTCAGATTTGAGGACTCCCACATGTTCAATAAGCTTCTGAAAAAGCAACGTCGGCAATCGCCGGGAGACAACAACCTCCATCCCCTGGATCAACTCTCGGACAATGAGTTCCTGGATTATATCTACAAGCGTTTTCTTGGACGGGAGCCCGACCCCGTCGGGCGTGAAAACCAACTCAAGTTCCTTCGGGAGGGAAATTCCCGTGCCGCTCTCGTCGTAAACATCACCGAAGCTCCGGAGTTCATCTTCAAGATCGTCAAGGACAATATTCATAACTATATCAAGCTTATTCCCATCAAGGACGAGCGGCCGGAGAACTACATCATTCTCGCGGATCTTTCCGGGAGGGAAAAAAGTTCGTTTTTCATCGCAGAGAGCCCCGGCGACTTCGATTGGCTCGAGCGAAAGATCCTTTCCAACGGTTATTACGAACGACCCGGCGTTTGGAGCTTTCTTATCGACGAGGACAAACGCATGATGGCCGACATCACAGCCGAGTTCGAACCCTCATCCGTTCTCGATTTCGGTTGCGCCAACGGTGCCGTCCTCAAATGTCTCAAGGACAGGGGGATCGACGGGGACGGCGTGGAGATCAGCGTGATCAGTCTGGACAAGGCCTTTCCTGAAATCAGCAGTCGCATCCGTCTCGGAGACATCCGCCACCTCACCTTTTCGCACAGCTATGATGTCATTCTCGGTCTGGATATTTTCGAACATCTCAACCCCAACTCTCTTTTGAGTTATATTAGGAGATTGTATGAACTTCTGAACGACGGGGGTTTTCTCTACGCCAACATCCCCGCCTTCGGAAAAGACTCCGTTTTCGGAGAGATCTTCCGGATCGATTATGAATCCTGGGCCGAGGATGCCGAGAAAAAAAGGCTCTTCCGGGCCGTACCCGTCGATGGATACGGATACCCGAAAAACGGCCATCTTATCGGGGCCACCACGGATTGGTGGGTTGACCGATTCGCCGAGGCGGGTTTCCGACGGGAAACCGATATCGAATCCGCACTCCACCGCAAATTCGATGAGGCCATGGAGAAGATCTCTCCGGCGCGAAGAGCCTATTATGTTTTTTCAAAAAATGCAGAGTTCGGAAAGATCCGATCTATTCTTGATCGCATCGCTTCTTCCGAATAAGCCGGGCGCCTTTCTCAATTCCTTTAATTCGGCCTTTCCGGCTTCCTGACGTCGCTGCGGTCGCCTTCATCGGCGGAGTTGAAAACCTCGTCTTTTTTCGCATAGAATGAGCCCATGATCGGCACACGCCGAAACTCCACATCGACGGCCCCGAGGCTTCTTTGCCTTCCGGGCGAAACCCACGAAATTTCTTTAGGAGACACCCTCATGAAAAAAAACCGCACATCGGTGCCTGAAAGCCCCGGCGGGCTGTCCCGGCGAAAATTTCTCGGCGGCGCAGCCGCAGCGGCCGCGGTCCTGGCCGCAAACCCTCTGGGCGCAACAGGATTTTTCGGCAGTCCGTCCGGAAGCGGGCCCGGCGGAGGGTTCAAACTGAAATACGCCCCGCCGTTCGGCATGTTCGCGGAACACGCAGGAAAAAATCCTGTGGACCAGCTCAAGTTCATGGCCGATCAGGGTTTCCGGGCCTTTTTCGACAACGGCCTGATGAACCGCCCGGCCGCCGACCAGGAAGCGATTTCCGGGGAAGCTCGCCGCCTCGGTCTCGACGCCGGTCCCTTCGTCGCCTACGCCGACTTCGGCAAAACGTCCTTCGTCACCCGGGATCCCGAAATCCGGGAGATGCTCGTCGGAAGGATCCGGACGGCCGTTGAAACATCCAAAAGAACGGGCGTCAAACAGACCCTCGTCGTCCCCGGACGGATCGACGAAAGGCTCGAATGGGATTACCAGACGGCCAACGTCGTCGAAAACCTCCGCTTTCTGGCCGACATCTGCGAATCCGAAGGACTCGTCATGGTCATCGAACCTCTCAATCCCAAGGACCACCCCGGGCTGTTCCTGACGAAGATTCCCCAGGCCTTCCAGATCTGCCGGGCCGTCTCCAGCCCCGCCTGCAAGATCGTCAACGACCTCTACCACCAGCAGATCACCGAGGGCGATCTCATTCGGAACATCGACCGGGCCTGGGACGAGATCGCGGCCTTCCATGTGGGCGACAACCCAGGCCGCAGGGAGCCCGGGACCGGCGAAATCAATTACCGGAACATCTTCAAGCACCTCCATGCCAAGGGGACGGACCCGGTGATCTGCATGGAACACGGCAAAAGCCTTCCCGGAAAAGACGGCGAAACGGCCGTCATCGCGGCCTACCGCGCCTGCGACGACTTCGCGTGAAAAACGCGGCATCTTCAGTGAAAGGACGACCGATGAGCGACACGACAAACGGCCGGAGCGGAAACTCCGGACTGACCCGAAGGGATTTTCTCAAGACATCGGCGGCGGTCTCTCTGGCCGCGGCCATACCGGGCGGCCTGGGCCTGCACGCCGGGGGCTCGGACACGATCCGGATCGGGATCATCGGCTGCGGCGGCCGCGGAACGGGCGCAGCCATCGACGCCGTCAACTCCTCGCCCGGAGTCGAGATCCTGGCCCTGCACGATCTCTTTCCGGACCGCATCGAACGGAGTCTCACCCGGCTCCATGAGCGGGTTCCGGACGCGGTCAAGGTCAAGCCGGAGACCTGTTTCACCGGATTCGACGGATATCGCAAACTGCTCGCGCTCAAGGACATCAACTATATCGTCACGGCCGCCCCGCCCGGCTTTCGACCCGCGCATTTCCAGGCGATCGTCGAGGCCGGCAAAAACGTCTTCATGGAAAAGCCCGTGGCCGTGGATCCCATCGGCGTCCGATCCGTGATCGCAAGCTCGGAACTTGCGGCTCAAAAAGGCCTGGCCGTCGTGGCGGGAACCCAGCGCCGTCATCAGCAGAGCTATCGGGAGCTCATGAAACGCATTCGCGACGGGGCCATCGGCGAGATCGTCGGCGGCCAGTGCTACTGGAACCAGGGCGAGCTCTGGGTCGTCAAACAGACCCCCGAAATGAGCGACATGGAATGGCAGTGCCGGAACTGGCTCTACTTCAGCTGGACCTCGGGCGACCACATCGTCGAGCAGCACATCCACAACATCGATGTCATCAACTGGGCGATCGGCGCTCTGCCGGTCCGGGTCATGGGAATGGGCGGACGCGAAGTCCGGACGGCCCCCGAATACGGCAACATCTACGATCACTTCGCCGTCGAGTTCGAGTATCCGAACGGCGTCCGGGTCATGAGCATGTGCCGCCAGACCCCCGGCTGTGCCGACCGCATCGAGGAGCGGATTGTGGGAACCAGTGGCCACGCCTTCGGCTATGGCCAAATCTCCGGCCCGAACGCCTGGAAATTCGAGGGCGAAGAGATCAATCCCTTCGTTCAGGAGCATGCCGACCTCATTGCGAGCATCCGATTCGGAAAACCCCTCAACGAAGGACGCCAGGTCGCCGAAAGCACTCTCTGCGCAATTCTCGGACGCATGAGCGCCTACACGGGACGGGCCATATCCTGGGATTGGGCGATGAACGCCTCCAAGCTCGATCTGGTCCCGCCCAAACTCGAGTTTGGACCGAACCCGGTCGATCCTGTCGCAATACCCGGCGTCACTCCTCTCATCTAGCCGGCCGGAGGTTACTATGAAGCGTCGCAAATTTTTAAAAACGGCCGCGCTGGCCGCGGCCGGGGCGGCCGGATTTCCGGCCATCGTTCCCGCCTCGGCCCTGGGCAAGGACGGGGCGGTCGCGCCCTCGAACCGCATCGTCATGGCCGGCATCGGTTTCGGCATGCAGGGCCCGGGCAACATGCGCAGCTTCCTCGAGAAGAACGAAGTCCAGTGGGTCGCCGTCTGCGACATCGACAAGGAACCCCTGGCCATGGCCAAGAGGATCGTCGACAGCATGTACGGCAGCACATCCTGCGCGACCTACCACGACTTTCGCGACCTCTACGCCCGAGACGACCTCGACGCCGTGTCCATCGCCGTGCCCGACCACTGGCACGCCATCCTGTCGATCGCCGCGCTCCGGGCCGGACTCGACGTCTTCGGCGAGA
Source organism: Acidobacteriota bacterium (assembly GCA_033549365.1). Classification (NCBI taxonomy): domain Bacteria; kingdom Pseudomonadati; phylum Acidobacteriota; species Acidobacteriota bacterium. Next base: position 32,058 of record JAWSUF010000011.1, on the reverse strand, counting down.
AGCCCCTGACCCACAGTCTCCGCGAGGGGCAGGCTCTCTGTGCGGCCGTCAAACGCTACGGCCGGGTCTGGCAGACGGGGTCCTGGCAGAGATCAGTGGAAAATTTCCACCAGGCTTGCGAGCTTGTCCGCAACGGCCGCCTCGGCCGCATCATGAGAATCGAAGTCGGGCTGCCCTCGGGCCACTATGATTTCGCCGGGACCTTCGGAGAAGAGGATCTCGTGCCGCCTCCTCCCAATCTGGATTACGATTTCTGGGTCGGCCCCGCCCCCTGGCAGCCTTACTGCAAGGCCCGTGTCCACATGAACTGGCGCTGGAACATGGATTTCGGCGGCGGCCAGCTCATGGACTGGGTCGGCCACCACGTCGACATCGCCCACTGGGGCATGGGCTGGGACGACACCGGCCCCGTCTCCGTCGAAGGCACGGCCGAATTCCCGACATCGGGCATTTACAACAGCCCGACCCGCTATCGCGTGGAAGCCGTCTATGCCGACGGAACGCCCATGATCATCGCCGGCGGACACCCGGACATCTGGAGCGGAACGAAATGGATCGGAGAGCGGGGTTGGATCTGGGTCGACCGGGGGGAATTCGAGTGCGAACCGGCCGGGTTGAAAAGAGAGACCGTCGGTCCGGAGGAAATCCGCCTGGAGAAGAGCCGGGATCACGCCGGGAATTTCCTGGACGGCATTCGCAGCCGGCGCCCGACGATCACGCCCTGCACGGCGGCCCACCGGTCGGCCAGTGTCGGCCATCTGGCCGTTGCAGCCATCGCCGCCGGCCGGAAAATCCGCTGGGACCCGGCTTCGGAAACCCTTATCGGAGACCCCGGGGTCGAGCGGCTTCTGGCCCGCGCCTACCGGAAACCCTGGCAGCTCCCGGCTTAGGGAAAGGATGCGGAGAACAATGAACACAAAACGATTCATCCTTATCGCCGTCCTGATTCTCTTCATCGTTTTCCCGGCCGCGGGATACGCGGACCCGAATACGGAAGACCTCTCCGCAATCCTCCGCGATCTCGCCGTCCACGACTGGGCCGAAGGCGAGGGCGCGCCGCTCCGGCTGCAGGCCTATATCGCTTCACGCCTGGACGATTCCGCGGCTTTGGCCGAGATCGAGTCTTCCCTGGTTGCTTTTCTTCAGGGCGAAGCCACATCGTCCGGCAAAGCGGCCGTCTGCCGAAACCTGCGACTGATCGGGTCTTCCGACTCGGTTCCCGTTTTATCCTCGATGCTCGTTCGCTCCGAGACATCGGACATGGCGCGTTACGCTCTGGAAATCATTCCCGGAGAGGAGGCGGAGAGGGCTCTTCTTTCGGCGCTGGAGACGGTCGAAGGCGAGATGATAATCGGGGTTGTGTCCTCACTGGGCGGCCGCGGTTCCTCAGCCGCCGTCCCCGCATTATCGCGAATCGCCTCGGCCCCGGATTCCGGGCCGGCGGCCCGCGCCGCCGTTGAAGCTCTGGGCACGATAGGAGGAACCGAAGCCGAGGCCGTGCTCCTGGACATTCTGGAAAACGGAGCGGAAACCTTGAAAACCGCTGCAGCCGCAGGCCTCCTGACCTGCGCCGATCGCCGTCTGAAAGAAGAGCGTCCGATCGAAGCCGCATCGATCTATGAAACCGTGCTGTCAACCGAAATCTCTCCCTCCATCCGCAGCGCCGCCTTCCGGGGTAAGATCGCCGCCGCCGGAAAAGATGCGCCCAAGATCATCCTGGATGCCTTCGCATCTTCGAACCCTGATCTTCAGATCGATGCGGCGTCGCTCGTTTCATCGGTTTTCGATGCCTCATCCATCGGCTCCGTCCTTCCCTATCTCGAAAGGCTTCCCGAGGCGGGACGAATTCCTTTGGTCGCCGCGCTTTCCGATTTTTCGACTCCAGAAGTTCTCGTCGCGGTCCGTCGCGCTGCCGGGGACACATCCCTCGACGTCCGCATCGCGGCTCTCCGCACCCTTGAGTCCGTCGGCGATGCCTCGGCCGTCACCTTCCTGGCCGAAAGAGCGGCCGCGACCCGGGGCGCCGAACAGACCGCCGCCCGGGAAAGCCTGTGGAGGATCCGGGGCGCCGGCGCCGAAGAGGCCGTCTATTCGCTTCTCGAAAAAACCCGGGACGACAAAGTCCTCGGCGAACTCATCCTGGCTGCGGGAGAGCGCCGGCTTACCGGCGTGAAGGACAGTCTCATGCGGCATGCCGCGACAGCCTCTCCAACCGTTCGTCTGCAGGCGGCTCGGGCCTTGAAAGCCCTCGCCTCGCCGGCGGACATGGACGATCTTATCGATCTCATGCTTTTCAATGACGATTCCCTCACCCGCGAGGAGCTCTTGTCGACGGTCTCGATCGTTTCCCTGGCCATACCACGGCCCGGCATGAGGTCCGCTCCGGTCCGGACTCTCCTCGAAAAAGAAACCGATAGCGAGCGGATCGCCATGCTCCTCCGCCTTCTCGGGCGGATCGGCGATGACGCCTCGCTGCCCATCGTCCGCGGGTTCCTGGACGATCCCGACAACACGGCGGCCGAGGCTGCGGCGCGGACCTTGATCGACTGGCCGACGGCGACCGCCCGGGACGATGTTCTGGATATCGTCCGATCCTCCCCGAACCTCACGCTTCGCGTTCTCGCCATGAGGGCTTTCGTGCGCATGATCGGCCTCGAACGCCACCGGGCGCCGAAAGGCGTCGCCGCCGACCTGGCGGAAGCCCTCTCTCTCTGCGAACGACCGGAGGAAAAACGGCTCGTTCTGGGCGCCCTGCCGGGATTCCCCTCGCCCGAAGCTCTGGCTCTCGCGGCCTCTCAGATCGGAGACGCATCGATTCGGGACGAGGCTCTGGCCGCCGTCGATCGGATCCGCGAACGCCTGAAAACTCCATGACGTCATGACCTTCGAAATCGGGCTCACGTTCGGGATTCTCCTCGTTGCCATTGTGCTCTTTGTCTCCGAGGTGTTGCGGCCGGATCTTACGGCACTCCTTGTTCTTGTCGGCCTGACGGTTTCCGGACTGGTGACGCCGGTTGAGGCGATCTCGGGATTTTCCAACCCGGCGGTCGTCACGATTTGGGCCGTCTTCATCCTTTCGGCCGGGCTGAGCCGCACCGGGGTCGCCGCCGTTCTGGGCGCCCAGATTCTGCGTCTTGCCGGAAAAACGGAAAGCCGCCTGGTCACGGTTCTCATGAGCAGCACCGCCCTTCTTTCGGGTTTCATGAACAACATCGGAGTCGCAGCCATGTTCCTCCCCGTGACACTCGACATCGCACGGAGGACACAACGGGCCGTTTCGCGCCTGCTTCTTCCCATGGCTTATGGTTCTCTCCTGGGAGGAATGCTGGTTTTGATCGGCACGGCCTCGAACCTTGTCGTCAGCGACTTTCTGCGGGAAGCCGGCCTTCCCACTTTGGGCTTGTTCGATTTCACTCCGATCGGCCTCGCCATTTTGATTGTTTCCATCCTCTATATGAAGCTGATCGGACGGCGGCTTTTACCCGAGCAACAGGTTCATCGGTCTGTTTCGGACAGCGGACCTGCATTCCTGGACCAACGGAAACTCTATGGTCTCGAAGAACGCCTGGCCATGCTCATTCTTCCGAAAGACAGCGCCCTGGCCGGGAAAACCCTGGCCGAAAGCCGCATCAGCCGGGCTCTGGGCTTGAATATTTTGAGCATCGAGCGCGGCTTCGGAGAAAAGCTCGGCCCCGACGCCGATCTTGTCCTGGAGGGCGGCGACCGCCTGCTGGCACTCGGCCGCTTGGACCAACTCGACCAATTGGCCGAACGGCCCGTCTTCACGGTCAGAACCGATGTCCCCGCCGTCAAGGGTCTTCTATCGGAAAATATCGGCCTCGCCGAGTTCACCGTCGGCGAATCTTCAGCTTTGGCCGGCCGGACCCTGGCTCAAACCGGTTTCCGCCGGAAATCCGGGGTGAATGTCCTGGCCGTCCGCCGCGGCGATATCGTCCGCCGGACCAAACTGCAGGACATGCCCCTCGCATCGGGCGACCGCCTGCTGGTCGAAGGCGCCGTCGAAAACCTGAACGCTCTTTCGGACCAGCCGGGATTCCGGGAGTTGGGCATCGAAGAGGCCGGAGAATATCATCTCGAAGACCGCCTTCTTTTTCTCGATATTCCCGAAGGCTCCGCACTCGCCGGAAAAACGCTCGCTGAAGCCAGACTGGGAGACGCTTACGGCATCTCGGTTCTGAACATCATCCGCGGCGGCGAGGAAAGGCCGCTTCCCGACCCCGACACAGGCCTCGAATCCGGGGACCGGCTCATCGTTTCCGGACATCCGACCGACATCGAGGTTCTGAGCGGCCTCCAATCCCTGAAAATCCTGCGGGATATCCGCGTTGATCTGGCGGAACTCGAAACCGGCCCGCAGGCCATCATCGAGGTCATGCTCTCGCCCTACACGACGGTTGCCGGAAAAACCCTGCGGGATCTGCGGTTCCGTGAAAAATTCGGCATTTCGATCCTGGCCGTCTGGCGGGGGGATCGATCCTACCGGACGGGATTGGCCGACTTTCCTCTCCAATACGGCGACGCGCTGTTGTGCTACGGCCCGATCGAGCGTTTTGAAATTTTGGCCCGCGAGCGGGATTTCGTCGTTCTCCGCCTGGACGTCCAGGAAAAACCGCGGATCAGGAAGGCGCCTCTCGCCTCCCTGATCATGCTGTCCGTCATCGCCACCGTCATTTTCAATTGGCTGCCCATCTCCATCGCCGCCATTGCCGGAGCCGCCTTTATGGTCTTGACCCGATGTCTGACGATGGACGAGGCCTATCGGGCCATTGAATGGAAAGCCGTTTTCCTGATCGCGGCGATGCTTCCCATGGGATTCGCCATGCAGCAGACCGGCGCCGCGGAGCTGTTGGCCGGGGGAGTCGTCTCAGCATCGGGACCTTATGGCCCGACGGCCGTCATGGCGGGACTCATGGCCCTGACCTTGATCATCAATCAGTTCATTCCCAGCGCCGTCAACGCGGTCGTCATGACCCCGATCGCTCTAGCCACCGCCTTCAGCCTGGAAGTCTCCCCTTATCCCTTTATTATGGCGATCGCCTATGCCGTGGCATCGAGCTTCATGACGCCCGTCTCCCACCCGGCCAACGTCCTGGTCATGAGCCCCGGCGGTTACCGCTTCAGCGATTACATGAAAAACGGCCTGCCCATCTCTCTGATCGTCCTCGTCGTAAGCATCCTGCTTCTGCCGGTCGTTTTTCCGTTCTGAACACGCAGTCCGCACGGCCGCTCTTCAAGTGATATCTTGTCCGGAATCATTGCCGCTCAAATCGGCAGCCCTGAGTTTCTGAAAAGATTGAAAAATGCGTCAATGTTTCATATGATGACCGGAGCCGGAATCAAAAACCCTGGGAGGAGGAGTCATGATTGAAGGACAGGACACCCTCAATCAAGCGCCGCGGCTTCGTTACGGCATGGTCGGCGGAGGCCCGGGCGCCTTTATCGGCGACGTCCACCGCAAGGCGATCGCCATGGACGGAAAAGCCGAACTTGCCTCCGGTTGTTTTTCCCAGGATTTTGAAAAAACCCGAACACTCGGCGAAAGCCTCGGTTTGCCGAAGGACCGTCTTTACCCCGATTTCCAGGTCATGCTGGAAACCGAGGCGTCCCGGGACGACCGCCCGGACTTCATCGTCATCGTGACGCCCAACAGCTCCCACCACCCCATCGCCCGCCTGGCCCTCGAAAAAGGCTTCCCCGTCGTCTGTGACAAGCCCCTGGCGACAAGCCTCCGCGACGCCGAAGAGCTGGCCCGCCTGTCCGGGGAGAAAAAGCTTCTGTTTTGCGTCGCCTACGCCTACGCCTGCTATCCCATGGTCAAGAATATCCGGGACATGATCGCCCGCGGCGAAATCGGCGAAATCCGTTTCGTGAATGCCGAATATCCGCAGGAATGGCTGGCGACCCCCCTCGAAAAAACGGGCCAGAAACAATCTCTGTGGCGCACCGACCCGGCCCTGGCCGGGATCTCCAACTGCGTCGGGGACATCGGAAGCCACATCGAAAACATGGTGGCCGCCATGACCGGCCTCAAGATCCGCAGGCTCTGCGCCCGCCTCGACCGGTTCGGCGAAGACCGGGTCCTCGATGACAACGCCACGATCCTCATCGACTATGAGGGCGGAGCCAAAGGCGTCTCCTGGAGCTCGCAGATCGCGATCGGCCACGACAACGGCTTCCGCGTCCGGATCTACGGCACGAAGGGATCCGTCGAATGGGTCCAGGAAGAGCCGAACCACGCTCGGGTGGCCTTTCTCGACCGTCCGGTCTCGCGCATCTCGCGGGGCCGCGATCCCATGTCGCCCCGGGCCCAGGCCCTGTCCCGCATCCCCTCGGGCCATCCCGAAGGCTATTTCGAGTGCTTCGCCAACATGTACGCGACCTACATCGGCGCGCTGGCCAAGATTAAAGCGGGGATGACGCCCGGCGCCGACGACCTCGACTTTCCCGACGTCCACGAAGGCGTACGCGGTGTCGCCACCATAGAAAAATGCGTCGAGAGCTCGTCCCGGGACGCCGCCTGGGTGGATTTCTGAAATCCTCCCGCCGCAGCATGATCGTCAGCGCCAGCCGGAGAACGGACATTCCGGCCTTTTACGGCCGATGGTTTCTGAACAGGCTTCGCGCCGGACATGTCCTGGTCGCGAATCCGAGGCGCCGCTTAGAGGTGCGCCGGGTCGATCTGGATCCCGCCTCCATCGACGGCATCGTGTTCTGGACGAAAAACCCGGAAGATTTTCTCAGCCGACTCCCCGGTCTCGACGCCTTTGAAATCCCTTATGACTTTCTGTTCACCATTACGGGATATGGCCCGTCCATCGAGCCGAACCTTCCTCCGAAGAGAGCCGTCATCGAAACCTTCAAAAGATTATCCGACCGCCTGGGGCCGGAACGTGTGATCTGGCGCTACGATCCGATATTCCTCACACCTGCAATCGGCGGCGACGAGCATCTGCGGCGTTTCGAATCTCTCGCAAGGAATCTCGAGGGATACACAACGCACGTCATCATCGCTTTTCTCACCCTTTACAGGAAAAGCCGGCGCCATATGGAATCGCTCAAAGTTTCACTTCCGGAACCGGATGATGCCCGGCGTCTGCTTCTCAAGTTGAAGCGGATGGCGGCTTTCCGGGGTATGACGCTCGGCACGTGCGCCGTCTCCTCCGAATGTCATCCCGAAGGAACGGCGCGCGGCGCCTGCATCGATGCCCGGCGGTTCGAACGGATGATAGGCCGCTCCATCCCGATGTCCAAGGATCCCGGGCAGAGGAAGGAATGTCTGTGCGTCCGGAGCGTCGACATCGGCGCCTACGACACCTGCGCCCATACCTGCCTGTATTGCTACGCCAATGCCTCGCCCGCGACCGCTCTTCGGAATCGGGAGCTTCACGACCCGGACGGGCCGATTCTCTTGCCGTTTTCCGGTCCCGGCGGAACGTCGTCGCGGGCGTAAGCCAACCCGACTTGCTGCAGCACAGCCCGGAATTCTTCCTGCGGCAAATCGCTTTTAATCTCGGCCTCGACCGGCTTTCCCATATAGAGCTTACCGTTGATCTCGTCGACGGCGGCCGTGATCCGGACGTAAACCGCGGCCGGCGCCCGGTCCACGACGATCGTGATCCGGTCGTCCCGAACGACCACGGCCCTGACATTGGAAATGCGGGCGATTTTTTTGGTGAAGGCCGCAATCAGCCGTTTTTTCCGGTTCCGGATAAATCGATAGAGAAAAAGGGTCAGGATGGCCGGACCGATCAAGGCGCCCCAATTGAAGCGCGCCAGCACCAGAATGACCGTCAAGAGAACGGCCCCGGCCAGAACCGCCGCGCCTTTGGCCCCGAAGGGAAAAGAAGCCCGGAATCGCTCGGTCCAGTCCCGGAATCGTTCGGCGGCCGTAAGACCGGGAACCGTTCCGGATTCGAGATTCTGCTTGAGACGCCGGAGGTCCGCCGCCAGGCTTCGGGCATCGGGATAGCGGTCGTCCGGATTCTTGCGCAGGCATCGCGTGACGATGCGGTGAAGTTCCGGCGCCAGGCTCCGGCGGATGAGCGTTACGGGCCGCGGTTCCTCGTAAGCGACGGCATGCATGGTGTCGATGGGCGTTTCACCCTTGAACGGAAGCTCCGAGGTCACCATTTCATAGAGAACGACGCCGAGGGAAAAGATGTCGCTTCGCCGGTCGAGGTCTTTTCCCCGGGCCTGTTCGGGACTCATGTAGTTGATCGTTCCCATCACCGTCCCCGGCATGGTGAGGGCCGGATTTAGAGTCAGGGTTTGGGACGGCTGCCCGGGCGCCGCGGATTCACCGGGAACGGGCTCCATCAGTTTGGCCAGTCCGAAGTCCAGGATCTTGGCATGGCCGTCCGGAGTCACCATGATGTTGTCCGGCTTGATGTCGCGGTGAAGAATGCCGGCGTCGTGGGCCTTGGCCAGCCCCTCGGCGACCTGGATGGCGATTTCGATGGAGCCGAGAAGATCGAGTTCGCCCTCGGCGACAAGACGGCCCACGGACCGGCCGTCGACGAACTCCATGGCAATAAACAGCGTCCCGTCGGCTTCATCAATATCGTAGACCTGGGCGATGGCCGGATGGCTGACGGCCGCCGCGGAACGGGCCTCAAACATGAATCTCTGCCGGCGCTGGGGGTTGGCCACGAGGGCCGGATCGGGGATTTTCAAGGCCACGGGCCGGTCGAGGCGAAGGTCGCGGGCTTTATAAACGACACCCATTCCGCCTTTGCCGAGCCTGTCCTCGACGCGGTAATGCTTCAGAGTCTCTCCGACCATGATCTCAATCCCCGATCATTTTATCATTCCCGTCATCTTTGGGGAATCTTTTTCACAAGCGTTCGATCCCGGCAGGGTTATCCATCAAGTGAGCAACCAGCTGCTTCAGGAACTTCTTGTGCCCGGAAGAAGACAATCGTGCGGCCAGAGTCCGCCAGACCGGCGCAACCATGGCCTCGGCTTCGCGGCGACAGGCGGCCAGCGCACCGGAGCGCCGGACGAGAGTTAATCCGCGCGCCCGGTCCGCCGGGTTTGACCGCCGGGTCCGTGAGGTCAGAATGTCGATCAATTCGTCCCGGGCGGATCCCCGCAGACATTCGAGCGCCCGCAAAATCGCATAGGTGATTTTCCCTTCGCCGAGATCCTTGCCGCACTCCCGACCGCTTTTCCCCGGGCGATCGAAATCCCGGACATCGTCGACGATCTGAAAGGCCGTGCCGAGAGCCCGGCCGAATTCAACGCAATCCCGGCGAACGGCCGGGACGGAGCCGGCGATGACCGCGCAGACCTCGGCCAGTCCGGCGATCGGCGCGGCGGTTTTCAGTTCATAAGTGCGGAGAATATTCACGTCCGCCGAACGTCCCGGCAGGGATTTGAGAGCCGCCTTTGTCAAAGGCGCCGGTCGGTCGAGGTCGCGGGCCTGCCCGAAGTGGGCGCGCACAAACTGCCGGACAAGGATTTGGTGGATTTCGAGTTTCCGCCGTGCGGTCAGACCCGATTGGCTCATGATGAGAAGCTGGGGCATGAAATACAGTACGTTCGCGGCGTTGATGGCCGGACCGTCTCCATAGCAGAGATGGACGCACGCGCCGCCCCGCCGCGCCGAAGAGCGGTCCTGGATGTCGTCGATGATGAGAGATCCCGTATGCGTCAACTCGCTGAGAACGGCAATCAGGCGTTCGAACGGGCCGGGATCGCGGCCCAGGGCCCCGAGCAGATGAATGCCGAAAATCGGTCTCCAGCGTTTTCCCCCCCGCTCGAGGAGCTTCCAGGCGGGCTCGGAAATCATCCGGGTATAAAGCGCCGGGTCGTCCTCTCCTTTTTGAGTCAGAAGAAAGGAGGCCACATCCTCATCCGTAAGGTTAGGCGGAAGGAATTCCCGAAGCTGCCGGTCGACCCTTTCGGCGGCGGACCGCCAAACCTCCGAAAACTCTTTCCGGGCCTTTGTTTTCATGACGGCGGTATGATATCGCCCGCTCCCCGGACCTGTCAATTCGGGATGCGTCGCAGGCTTCAGAAGCCCACGGCAACCAGGAAATCGAAACGGATCGTCCTTTCCTCGGGCCGGTAAATCGCCCGCACCCCCAGATCCAAGGGAGAAAAAATCCGGAAGAGGTGAAGAGTTCCGACAAGATCAAGCCCCAGGGCGTTCAGGGTTTCCCGGGTTTTCCGGACGGTGCCGTCCGGCATCGGCAGGTTGTTGCCGGCCCGGGCATGGTCGGCGAAAAGATTCAAATGGATGCGTTTCAGATAAATCACGGGCGGAAGACTCCAGTCCGGATGAAAGAGGGGAAACGCGTAGTCGGCCGAAACGGAGGCCAGGTTGTCGTCCTCCCTGGCCGTGACGCCCCGGGGATAATTCACCAGGTTCGGAAATGTATAGTTGATGGTGTCGGGGATCAACTCTCCCCGGACATGTTTCTGGTATGCCGCGGAAAGGCGAAGGCTGTGATGTTTTGCGAGGCCGGGAACGACAACAACCGCCCGGGCTGAGGCCACGGATCCCATATCGGTTTTCCCGAATGGGGTTTGGCGGTAATTCAGATCGAGGGCCTGGGCCCAGCGCGGCCGCAGGTCGCGGGCGGAGGAAAGGACCCGGTGGTAGGCCAGGATGCGGTATTCCAGGGTTTGGACGGCGTTGTCCCTGAAAAACGCCGGCGTGCCGTCCGCCGAGGCCGCTTGGATGACACCCCCTCGAATCGAGGGAGAAAGACCGTAGAAACAGGACCCGCGCCGGGTAGACAGGGGCAGACCGACCCCGAATTTCACCGCATTCTCCCGCCATACGAACGGCACGCGGTTGCCGAGACCGTCAAGATAATGGGATCGGCGCAATCCCGTTTCCGCGGTCAGATCAAGTGCCGGATACCATCCCAGCCATGAGGCGTCAAGGTAATATTTCCCGAGCCGTTCATTGGGATCGTAAGAGTATCCCCCGGCAAAAAAGGCCGTGCTCAGGATGTTCTGGGAAAAGATCGAAGCGCCGGGATTGCCCGCGAAGGTGTCGACATTGACGGCATACGGTCCCCAGCTGTGGATGTTGACGAGGTGGGCCGTCTTGGAGTAGGGGCGCACGTCGTGTTCGCGGCGGGGAACCTCGGCGACGGAGACAGGGCCTTCCTCCTGAGCGGCCAGGACGGCCGGAAGTCCCGGGGACAGGTCTTCGATCTCTTCGAGAAGCGGCCCGTCACCGGGTGAGACGGCGCCCCGAACGATGCGCGAGCCGCGCCCGGTGTATTCCGACCAGAAAAACTTCGTTCCGCCGGCGGCGATCCCGGCATCTACGGCTCCGAACCGCGAGGCGGCCAAGCCGCGGACCTCGGATGTCCGGAGATCGAGAAGATAAACGCCGTCCACTCCGGAAAAGGCGCCGTTGAAGACAATGCGATTGTTGTCGATGTGCCGCGGCCTGGAGATTTCGACATGTCCTGCATGAAACAGCGTCTCGAACGTTCCCGTTTCCCAATCGACCGAAACGATGCGAAGGCCGCTCCCGTCGAGGGCGACGGCCAGGATCGAAGCGTCGTCGCCGCGCCAGGACGGCGTCATGAGAAAGGCGCCGGCCGGAGAAGGAAAGCGCCGGCTCTCCCGTCCCGTCGCCGGATCAAAGGCGATCAGGGCATACTCGCTCTGTTCGGAAACCTCGACGGCGGCGATCCGCGTTCCGTCGGGCGAGACGGCAGGAGCGAAATAACGGCTCCTCTCGGTGACCCGTTTCGTCCGGCCGGTCCGGATGTCGTAGCTGTGGATTTCCGACCAGCTCCGGTGTTCCCAGCGGAGATCCCGGCGCGTCTCGCTCCAGACGATGAGCCGCCCATTGGTCGAAAATGTCCCGGCGTTGAAAGGTCCCGGCGTGAAAAGCCTTCTTTCCGATCCATCCGCCGCCAAAGCGACAACTCGGGGGATATCGTCCAGGGCCGTCTTCAGGGCCATGAGTTCACCGTTTTCCAGAAGGTTCGGGGATGTGTAATTCGTGTAGAGATTCCCGGCGGGGCTTACAGGGAGGGCCTCCGTAACGATTTGTCTTTCCGCCTGATCTTTCCAGACCTTTTCCAGACCGAGCAGAGTCCGCTGATAATACTGTTCCGCATTCGCGCCGGTTTGCCGTTTCAGCTCCGAGGACAGGGCGGCCGGATGCCAAGGCCGCAGGGCGACATTGTCGAGAACCTTGTCCCAGACGTCCCGGCCGTGAGCGACCCGGCCGGCGGCGACCAGTTGATAACCCAGCTCATAGACGTTCGGCACGTGGTTCTTGTAAGACCCGAAAACCGCCTTGTCGAATGAATAGACGCCGAGGTCAAGGATTTGGGCGCGCAGGCCCTGTTCGAAGGCCGGCTGCCGGCCGCGGCCGCCGCGGGTCAGGGCGGTTTCCATGACCACGGCATCGCCCTCCATCAGCCACAAGGGAACATGGAGGCCCAAAACGATACCGGCCGCCGATTCGCCCAGCAGGAGCGACAGGAGGCGCGTTATACCCTGGTTCATCTTGTCGATCTGGACGACATGACGGAATTCATGTATGGCCAGCATTTCCAGCCAGTCGTGGGACCCGAGGTCCTGCGGCGGAGTTGTGAACATTTCCAGCCGCGCCGGAGCCCAGCCGACAAAGCCGTTGGAAACAACCGTCCGATTGTGAAGAATCACGGACACTTTGCGGGGCCGATGGTTGAGGCTTTGAGAACCCCGCTCATAGACGAATTCGAGGACATCCGCGATTTCGGCGGCCTTGTCCGCATAATTTTCCGGAAAGATCACCTGGAAATTTTCGGTTTGGATCTGCTTCCAGCGGATGGAAGCCGGATCCTGCCCCCAGAAGGAGAACTGCCCGAAAGCGCGGGGGGCCGGAAGGGCGATCAGCGCCAGGGCGCAGGCCACTCTCAACAAACAACTCTTCATTTTTTCCATTATAGGGACGGCCGGAAGCCCGGTCAACGCAGCGAAAGTGACTTAACGTTTTTGACAGAGCGGGCAGAAGTGGGTGCTTCTCCCGGCGACGCGGATGCGGCGGATCGGCCGTCCGCAAACCGCGCAAGGCTCCCCTTCCCGGCCGTAGACCTTGTGTTGCGACTGGAAGCCTCCCGGACAGCCACCGGCATCCCGGTAGTCCCGAAGAGTGGAACCGTTCGCCGCAATCGCCAGATCGAGGATATGGCGCATGGATTGCCGGAGACGGTCGGCGTTCTTGTTTTTTATCTTCGAGGCCGGGGTTTCGGGATGGATCCCGGCATCGAAGAGAATTTCGTCGGCATAGATGTTTCCGATTCCGGCGATTGCAGCCTGGTCGAGAAGAACGGCCTTGATGCGCCCTTTCCTTCCGGCAAGGATCGCTGCGAATTCCTCGAGCCCGATTTCGAGAGGTTCGGGACCGAGTCCGGCCAGTTCCCCGCAACAGACGGCCGGATCGCCGTCGACAAGGATGCAGAAGCCGAATTTCCGGACGTCATGGAAACGCAGTTCGTCGGCGCCGTCCCGGAACCTCAGGATAAGGCGCGTATGCTTGTCGACAGGTTTCCCGCACTCGCAAAGATCCAGCCGGCCGGTCATCTTCAGATGAAAGACAAGCGTCCGTCCGCCTTCGCAGGCGATCAGGATCATCTTGCCGCGCCTTCGCACTTCCAGAATGCGGAGGCCGCGGAAGGCGGCCAGTCCGTCACTCGACTCTCTTCTCAGAAGAGGGGGAAAGAGAAGTTCGGTCTCGGCGATCGTCCGGCCGCGAATCCGGGGTTCGAGACTCCGGACGATCGTCTCGACTTCAGGAAGCTCAGGCATAAAGGTATTTTACCATGCCGGTCCGGCCTCGGAGCTGATCCGGCGGAAATGAACCCAGCGGGAATTCCAGATGCTGATGAATTAAAAGTCTCCAGGGAGTCACGACATGAATCGGGGCATTTGAAAAAGCCGGCCGGGTTTCATATGATCTGGGGATAGACATCGATGAAGGAGGCCGAAATGTCGAGACCCGTGACGCTCTTTACCGGACAATGGGCGGACCTGCCATTTGAGGAAATCTGCCGCAAAGCCGCCTCGTGGGGTTATGACGGACTGGAAATCGCCTGCTGGGGCGACCATATGGAACCGGCCCGGGCCGCCGCCGACCCCAAGTACGTCGCTGAGAAGAAGCGCATCCTGGCCCGCCACAATCTCGGCTGTTGGGCCCTCGGCGCCCACCTGGCCGGACAGTGCGTAGGCGACTCTTATGACGAACGCCTGGATGTCTTCGCCCCAGCCGCCGTTAAGGGCCGTCCCGAAGAGCTTCGTGCCTGGGCGATCGAGGAGATGAAGGCCACGGCCGAAGCCGCGGCGGCCATGGGCTGCCGAACCGTCAACGGCTTCATGGGCTCCCCCATCTGGAAGGCCTGGTACTCTTTCCCTCCGACGACACCGGAAATGATCGAGGCCGGATACCTGAAAATCCGCGAACTCTGGACGCCCATTTTCGACGCCTTTGACGCCCGAGGCGTCCGCTTCGCCCTCGAGGTCCATCCGACGGAAATCGCCTTCGATCTCTACACAACCCAAAAGCTTTTCGAAGTTTTCGAGCGTCGACCCGCGCTCGGCATCAACTTCGATCCCAGTCACCTTCTCTGGCAGGGCCTCGAACCTCATCTCTTCATCCGCGAATTCGCCGACCGCATCTACCACGTCCACATGAAGGACTGCGCCGTAACCCTGGACGGCAAAGCGGGGATTCTCGGTTCATTCCTGCCGTTCGGCGACCTGAGGCGGGGCTGGAACTTCCGCTCGCCGGGACGCGGCGACGTCGATTTCGAGGAGATCATCCGCGAATTGAACGCCGCAGGCTACGACGGCCCGCTCTCGGTCGAATGGGAGGATAACAACATGGACCGGGAACACGGCGCCCGGGAAGCCCTGGAGTTCGTCCGCGACATGAATTTCGCCCCGGCAGCCGGGTCTTTCGACCGGGACATGAAAACTTGACTTCCCGGCAGGGAAAATTATATTTTTGAACATCGGGAAACGGATGCTCTAAGGACAAAAGGACGATGGAAGATATCAAACGAAAAGAGATTCGGCTTACGGCCGTCGTCGATATCAATTACATCCACAAAGGCTATCAAATGACCGGCCGCATCGAGGACCTGTCTTCCGGCGGTTTCTTCATCGATACGATCCATCCCTTGTCCGAGCATTCCGCCATCACCTTCCAGTTTATGCTCCCCGGAGACACATCCGGGACGCCCATCTCCGGAGAAGGCGAGGTCGCCTGGACGCTCAAGATGCAGGGCATGGGCATCCGCATCACCAAAATGTCCGACGACGACCGCAAGCGTCTGGAGGATTTCGTCTCCCGTTCCTGACGAGCCGTTGAAAAAGACCGCCGGGTTTCATAAGATAATGCACGGTGTCGAAAACATGAAGAAAGACGACTCTCGAAAACAACCGGACAATCTGCTGTCACGTCGGGACTTTCTCAAGTCTTCGGCCGCGGCGGGATTCGGTTTAGTCACGGCCGGAGGTGTCTTCGCCGCCCCGGGGTCCGGCCGAACCGGCCTTCAACCCGACGCCGGATCGCGCGACCTCAACATCGCCGTCATCGGCTGCGGCGCCCAGGGCCGCATCCTCATCGAAGCCTGTCTTCACATTCCGGGGATCCGCGTCAAGGCGGTCTGCGACATCTGGGAATACAGCCGTCAGTACGCAAGCGGATATCTCAGGAAATACGACCAAAACCCGGCCGTCTACGAAGACTATCGCGAACTCCTCGACAAGGAAAAGGACCTTCAGGCGGCGATCGTCGCCAGCCCCGACTGGGTGCACGCCGAGCAGGCCAACGCCTGCCTCCGGAAAGGCCTTCACGTCTACTGCGAAAAAGAGATGTCGAACACCCTGGAGAAAGCGCGGACCATGGTCGAGACCGCCCGCCGCACCGGAAAGCTCCTCCAGATCGGCCACCAGCGCCGCTCGAATCCCCGCTACACCCATGCCATCGACCGCCTGATCCGCGAGCACCGCATTCTCGGCCGGGTGACGACGGCCTACGCCCAGTGGAACCGGGCTAAAAGCGATATGCTCGGCTGGCCCGAACGCTACGCCATTCCGCGCGCCGTCCTCGACCGCTACGGTTATGCTTCGATGAACGAATTCCGGAACTGGCGCCTGTTCAAAAAATACGGCGGCGGGCCCATGGTCGATCTGGGTTCCCATCAGATCGATCTTTTCGCCTGGGTCTACGGCTCCAATCCGAAATCGGTCGCCGCCTCGGGCGGCATCGATTACTACAAGAACTGGGAATGGTACGACAACGTCATGGCCATGTACGAGTTCGACACCCCCGAGGGGACGGCCCGGGCCCTCTACCAGGTCCAGACGACGACCCAGCACGGCGGATTTTACGAGGCCTTCATGGGAGAAAACGGATCCATCGTGCTGTCCGAAATCCCCGAACGGGGCAACTGGGCCATGCGCGAACCCCATGCCCCGGAATGGGACTCCCTGGCCCGCCGGGGGCTTCTCTTGTCCGAGGCGCCGCTCATCCAGAAGACCGAAAGCCGCGATATCTATGTCGATGTCCGGGTGACCGTGGAGGCGGGCCGTTGGCCGCTCCCCGTCGAGCTGGCCAAACCGGCCCACCAGCCCCACCTGGAGAATTTCTTCGACGCCGTCCGCGACGGAACGCCTCTGAGCTGTCCGGCCGAACTGGCTTACGAGTCGGCCGTTTCGGTGCTCAGGGTCAACGACGCCGTCGCGGCCCGCCGCACTCTCGAATTCAAACCCGAACACTTCAAGGCATGAAGAAAGAAGCGCTTATTCTTGCGGTCTTCCTGGGCGCCGGGCTGATCTGGACCCTTCTTTCGGGACAGGGGCCGACTCCGAAAATTCCCACGGTTCAGCCCTGGGCCGGAAGCCGGGCCGAGCCGGCCCACGTCTTTCCGCTTCGCGACGATCTGGACCACCTCGTCGTGCCGACCATGCCCTATCCCATGCCTTTTTCCACGCGCACGAGCTGCGGGCCCTGCCACGACTACAACACGGTCGCCGGGGGTTTTCATTTCAACGCCGCCGCGTCCCGCCCGGATACCGAAACCGCATCCCAAGCACGCCCGGCCCAGCCCTGGTTTCTTGTCGACAACTCAACGGGAACCGTTCTTCCCGTCTCCCACCGCGGCTGGAAAAACACGCACCACCCCGATGATCTGGGCCTCACGGACTGGGAGTTCACACAGCTTTTCGCAAGACATCTGCCCGGCGGAGGGCCGTCCGAACCCGGCGAAGAGGGTCAGGACCGGGCATCCCGCTGGAACGTTTCGGGGAAAATCGAGATCAACTGCCTGGCCTGCCACCACGCCTCGCCCCGCCAGGACCTCAGCGAGTGGGCCCGGCAGGTGATGAGGGAAAACTTCCGCTGGGCGGCGACGGCCGCATCCGGAATCGCCGAGGTCGGCGGCATGGCTTCGCGCATGCACGGCACCTGGGACGTCTACGACGGGCCGAATCCCGACGACCGGGAATGGGCCATCGCACCGAACGTCAAGTACCGGGCGGAGGTTTTCGACTCCCGCCATTACGCCTTCATGGACATCCGCCGCTCGGCGGGAGACCGGTTGTGCCTGGCCTGCCATTCGACCGCTCCGGCCGCGGCCGTCCGCCGGCCCGAAATCGACCGGGACGTCCACGCGGCGGCGGGGCTCAGTTGCGTCGACTGTCACAGAAACGACCTGTCTCACCAGATCGTCCGCGGCTATGAAACCGAAGCCCGGGATATGGGCGATCCCTTCCGGGCTTCCCTGAGCTGCCGCGGCTGCCATATGGGCGAGGACGCCGCCGGAAAGAAAACCGTGACCCCCGGACGGCTGGGCGCCCCCTGGCCGCAGCATAAGGGGATTCCGACAGTCCATTTCCGTCATTTGTCCTGCACCGTCTGCCATTCGGGACCGAAGGTCGACGGCGGACCGGAGCCCGTAAGGACGGCGCGGGCCAATCGCCTCGGCATCTACGGCGCAGCGCTATGGCACACCGACACGCCGGTCATCCAGGAGCCCGTCTACATGAAAGGCGAAGACGGCAAGATCACGCCGCACCGGATCGTCTGGCCGTCCTTCTGGGGCATGTTGGAGGGAAAATCCGTCACCCCGATTCGACCGGAAAAAATCCGGGATGTGGCCGGGGATGTGCTCGATCCCGACCGGCGTGTGGGAGCGATCCTGCGCGCCTTGACGCCGGCTGTCGAACCGGACGAGATCCCGGTTCTCACAGCCTGGGGGAAAATCCTCCGCGCGGACGTCGACGGGCGACTTGTCGTGGTGGAAAACGAATCCGGAATAACTGCCCGGACAGGAGCCGGAACCGATCGAACTGCCGGAAAGCCGGAATCGGCGGGGCAAGCCGCCGTAACCCCCGTCTGGGGGGTTATGAAAAACGGGGCCGTGGAACCGATCGTGCCCGCCGTCGATCCCGAAGCCGACCCGAACGAGGCGGCTTATGAGCTGGCCCCTCGTTTTCAGGCCGTTCTCGAAGCGTTGCGGATTGTCGGATGGGCTCCGGGACAACCGGCTCTTGTCTACGGAGGGACAACTTACAAGCTGACGGACGGTTTTCTCGACATGGTCGTGCCGGAGGAAGATGCGGATTCGGAAACGGCTGCGGACTCCGGCCCGGCGCTGGGCTGGCTGGCCGAAGACGGCACTCTCCTCCCCCTCGTTTCGGACTTCGACCTGAAAAACGCCGTCCAGGTTGCGGGGCTCGAACAGGCCCTGACGGAAGAACAGGTGGCCGCGATTCTGGCCCGGCTCGCGGAACCGGGATCGGCGACAGCGTCTGGAGAAAGCCCTTCGGATCCCGGAACAGCCGCCGTCTCGGACGGCGCCGGAAAACCGACCGGAGAGCCTGTAAAATCTGAAGAAACCCGGACCCCGGAAGACGGCGCAGGCGGGAATCCGAATCCGGATCCTAAAGCAGCTCCAGCCCAACAGACAGGCGAGCCTGTCTACATCTCGGGAGGCCGGCTTTTCCGCCTCGATACCGAGGGCCGGCTCAAAGCCTCCCGCCACGATGCAGCCGAACCCGCCTTCTGGCCTGCAGCCCACGACGTCCGGCCGGCCCAGCAGGCCCTGGGCTGGAACGGCTGCGGCGACTGCCACAGCGCCGGCTCTTCGTTCTTCTTCGCCAAGGTCGAAGGCGCCGGGCCGCTTCTCACGGACAAGATCGAAAGACGCCGCCAATCCGCCTTCATGGGTCTCGGCGGATTGTTCCAAAGAATTTTCGGGCTGACTTTCGCCGTGCGGCCGACCCTCAAGTTCGTGCTCTTCGCGGCGGGCCTGCTCATCGCCGGGATCCTCCTTGCCGCCGCACTCATCTTCCTGGGCCGGGCGACGGGTCTCGCCGCCAGGGAAAAGGGGTGACGCGCCGTGTTCACCGCAATATCGATCGCCGCTTTCCTGGGGCTTTTCTTTGCGCTGACCTTTCACAGATTCAGGACAACGCGGCCACAATCCGATCCTTCGGGAAAGGTTGACGCTTCCTATCTTTCATGGCTGTCAACCCGGACTTCGGCCTGGCTCAAAACGCTGCGGGCGGCGCCGCTCAAGGATAAATGGCGGGCTTCCCCGTTTCACAAGCTCACCCTTCTCGATAAAGTTCTTGCAGCCGGACTTCTCGTATCTTTCCTTTACCTCGCAGCTTCCGGTTTCCTGGCCGCTTTCTTCATCGGCCGCGGGCTCCATGGGGTGCTTCTCATCCTCCACGTTATGGCCGGCGGTCTCTTCTCCGTCTGCCTGGCCGCGGTTGTTTTCCGCGAAGCATCCCGCTTCCAGGCGCCGCAGCCGTCAAATCCGGCTGATCCGCCCGCTCCGGATCACGCCCGGAGCATGGCCGCACTCACCAAATTCCCCCCTCTCCCGTCGCCGCAGTCAGTCCGGATTTGGATGTTCTGGATCTTCGCGACTGCGGGCCTCGCCCTCATCGTCTCGACGCTTTTTCCCATGCTCCCCTGGCTCAACACCCGGGGCCAGGTCCTGATGTTCGAAACCCACCGCTACGCCGCGCTCATCTCCGTTCTCGCAGCGATCGTCTACGTCTACCTGTCCATCTTCGATAAGCCGTCATCGAATTCACGTCGGTAAACATCCCGTTCGATAACGTGACGGCTCGGGCGCACGGCATGTCCGCGTCGCATGGAGCCGATGGTTGGGCCTCCGTCTCGATCAGTGCTTATGCGCCGGGGCGCCTTCACCGCCTTCAGCGTGGTGTGCACCCGTGGACATGATTGCGGCGTGGATGCCTTCGACATAGTGCATGTATACGACGTAGGCTTCCACGAAGTCCCGACCCGCTTCGACACTCTTGTCCTTGTTCTTCTTGGCCTCAACAGCCCTCGCGAACTTCTCCTTGATCGCTGCCGCCATATGGCCGCTGACTCTCTTGATCATCTCATCTGCGGAACCGTCGGCAAGGGCCTTGTCGGCCATCGCGACGATCGGTTCAACCGGTTCGTCCTTGATTCCGGTGTAGGGTGCGCCTTCGCCTGCACGGTGCAGGCGGACGAGAGTTTCGAGGAAGTACTGGTCAGCCAGTTCCTTTGCCTCCGGTCCCTTGGCCCTGACGGCGACCGCCTTCGTGAACGCTGCCTTGATCTCCGCCTCGCTGTCTTTCTTGACCCACTTGAGGACCGGAGTCACGTCGCCCTTCTCAAGGGCGGCTTTGGCTTCAGGAATGATGGGGCCGCTGGTGGTGTCACAGTGCGCAAACGCACTGCCCGCCAGAAAGACTGTAATTCCTGCCGCCAAGATTCCCGACGCCGCCAATGTTCCGATTGTCCATTTCGTTCTCATGACTTCTGTCTCCTTTCTTTGTTTTGATTCTTCCGGCCCAACTATGTTTTATTTTGATAAACAAAAAAAGCAAATATCAGTATAACGACAAAGCCCCATATGCCACCAAAAATAGCCCAGCTATTTTTGACCATTATCCCTGCATATAGAGCAAAACCACTAAATACAAGCCAAACGACTGAAAGGAAGTAAGCAACGGTTTTATTATGTAGAGGCGCAATTTTCGAGCCAGTATACACAAAAGCAATTGCCATTGCAGTATTTCCAGCAGCATTGAAATACAATTGAGCAATAAATGACTCAGTGTCGAACTGCACGAAATACAATCCTAACCGACCCAAAATATTCACAAGATACCACCCAAGCACGGAGGCTGTTATAGCAAGTGGTATAAATGCAATCCACCGCAATATCAAAACTACTCGATTGTGATTTGATTTATCCATTAGCTTTGCCTTCTCTCAAGATTGTCAATAAGCGTGTAGAGTTACGAGGTAAATTGGCGCATAGTTTTACGAGCTGCTTCAACCGTCGGAGCTCCGCAACACCCATCCCCACATACTTCTTCTTCATCCCCAACTCCTTTCTGAATACCCGATTTTATTAATAAAGTTGCATCCGGAATGGACCAAGATCCGGGAAGCAGGTCATGGACAGAGCGAAGCGGCACGTTATTCCTCGTTGCTGTCGATGGCTTTGTTGGGCTGTTTCGCTTTGCTCTCAAACATCTTCGGGAACTGTGTCTTCATGAATCGGAGAAACATCTCGGTGTTATAGAGCTTCCCGAGCACACTAGGTGGGACATCCTTGTTGTGTCGCCAGAAACTCTCGGCCACCACCTGTCGCAAGTCTGGGTTGTCAAATCTGATTTGTGGAAATGATGGCGGGAGCACAATCCTCTTGACTGAAGCGCCACCTTTCAACGGAACGAGGTACGGAATTGTTATTTTGCCGATAATGTTGAAGTATTTTCGGGCCTTCAGATTGTCCAATTCCTTTTTTGCCGAATCGTCAAGCGCTACTGCAGCCAGATCCAGAGAGGACGCTAGAGCGTGAGCTGCAACAATGCAGCGTCCCGCGAAGCAGTATTCTTTCACGAAAAACTTCCCGCATGAGACCCCACCGCGGACAGGCAGACCGCTATCGAGAAGGTGCCGACAAGTGATAATCAGGCTGAAGAAGCTCATGAGCCAAGAAAGGCTCTTTTGTTTTGGGTCGGCATCATTCGGATAAGGGCAGGTCAAAAGAATGGAATCCGAGAAGACGAGCCATTTCAGGTCTCCGAGCTGCTGTTCGATTTCCTTGCGTGTTGACTTCGTGCTTAGGATATCGAGTAGGGTGTCGATCGTCCTTTTCGGTACAGTTGTAAGGAAATCCAAGACTGTCTGCGCGGCTACTTCCGGTTCGTTATTCTCTAGGAAATTCGCGTATCCGAGTATGTCAAGGAATGCGACAACACCATGCTGCGTTTCAATCTTTTTGCTCATGTTCGTCCCCTATATTTCAGTCCAAAATTGAATAATTTTGTTTCTTGATAACACATTTAGGCTGCAACATAGCACTAACAGTCTGTTTTTGCAGATCTTTAAGCCGTATTTTCCATGGTTTCCGGAGGGATATATGGCTTGACAGGAGGGCCACATCGACAAATCAGGATAAACCCCTTTTTCCACAAGGGTATGTTTACTCACACCGGCGCGGGATGTCAAGAAAAATCAAGCAACGGTTCACAACAAACCCTTGAAAGGTTTGTCGAGACCACCATCAACGTTTCGTAGCGGGCAGGCTTGTCACAGCGCCGGGCGCATAAGAAGTTGGCATTGCCGGCCAATCTAACGCTCAGCATCATCGTCAGCGCGAGGCGCCGTCCGCTGCATGCTGTCGTTAGACAGTCCCTTTTGACGGAACATCCGGTTTTCCTTCTCGTGAGAACCCCGGGAACCGCGTGCGAATGTACTTCCGCGCGCTGTCCGGGGGGAGTTTCACGGTCCCGGGTCCGCTCCGAACGAAGAAGTCACCCTCCGGAACGGCCTCCATTCCCTTCCACTTCAGGAACACCGGCTCCGGGCTGCGCCGGCAGCTCACGACACACACGGTCTTGCCTTGCACGATCTGGGTCTTCGGGTCGATGCATATCCCGGCGCGATCACCGAGGCCGTTGCGGACAACCTGGGCAAGGTGGCGCATGAACTTGTCATCGCTCTCGAGTTGATCCGTTTCGATCCCCACGATCGAACCGTCGTCGGCCACACCGACCAGCAGATCCCCGCCCTCGGTGTTGAGGAACGCGGCGATGGTCTTGAGCACGGCGTGCGTCACGCCCTTGTCGTCCTGCCTGTTCTCTTTGAGGCTCCAGCGCAGGGTCGATTTGAACTCCAGCGTCTTCGACTCGCCGGCCTTGATCAGTTCCTCGGCGTTGCGGTGGGCGCGCAGATACTGGTCGAAGAGGAAGTTCTTGATCACCTCGCCGAAGGCGCGGTCGTCGGTGATGCGCTTGTAGAGCTCGAAGTTCGAGTCCACGATCTCCTGGATCACGTGCTCGACCTTCCGGTCGAAGGTGAGGCGTACGTTCTCGCGTGTGTTGGCACGCGCCGCGGCATCAAGCGCCGCATCGTCGTCGAGCTTCTCCATCATCTGGCCGAGCGTAACGCGGTGCTCGGGACCGAGATTCAGGCCGAAACGCTCGTTCAGATCGGCGATGATGCGGGAGAGCTCCTCCAGCTCCTCCGGCGTCACGCCGTGGCCCAGCTTGGTGCTGACGGGTTCGAGCACGCCGGGCCTGCGCTCAAGTGCAATCCTGCCGCTGCCGGTCTGCTGGATCCGGTAGGACTCCATGTCGATGTTCTGCTGCACCTCACGCGGCAGTTCCTCGCGATCGGCGGGGAGGAGGCGGCGCAGGTGCCGCGCGAAGACGTAAAGCTTCTCGAGGTCGGCATCGGCGAAGGTCAGGACTTGGGCGAGGAAGGCGTAGAGCCGCACGTAGTCGGTGAGCTGGCCTCGGAAGTCCTGCTGCTCCTGCTCGGAGAGAGCCGCGAAGCGCTCGACCACCGGCGCGAGCACGGCGTAGAGCCGGTCCTGCGTCGCCTTGGGGTCGAAGTAGACCCTGGCGAAGGCCTCAACGTCGGCGTCGGCATAGACCGGGAATGCGGCGAGGCGGGTCTGGATCTCGTAAAGCAGGTTAGGGTCGGTCGCTTCGGAAAGCAGAGTCGTTTCGTAGTAGGGCTCAAAGGCCGCCTTGATCTCATCCGACTCGTTGGCGAAGTCGATCACCATCGTGCCCTTCTTCTCCGGATGCGTGCGGTTGAGCCGCGAGAGCGTCTGCACGGCGTTCACGCCGCCGAGCTTCTTGTCCACGTACATCGTGTGGAGCAGCGGCTGGTCGAAGCCGGTCTGGAACTTGTTGGCGACGATCAGGAAGCGAAAATCGGGGCGCTCGAAGGTCTTCGCGGTCTGTGCCTCGGGGAAGCCGTTCATCCCGGACTCGGTGTAGGACCGCCCGCCGTCCTGGACGGTACCTGAGAACGCAACCAGCGCCTTGAACGGATAGCCGCACTCTGTCAGGTACTTGTCCACCCCCAGCTTGTAGCGAACCGCGTGCAGGCGTGAGCGGGTGACGATCATCGCCTTCGCCTTGCCTCCGATCTCGCCCTGCACCTGCGCCGCGAAGTGCTCGACGCAGATCTTTACCTTCTCGCCGATGGCGTGCGGGTGCAGCTCGACAAAGGACTTGAGCAGGTACTCGGCCTTGCGCTTGTCGTATCGCGGGTCGTCCTCGACCTTCTTCAAAAGCCGCCAATAGGCCTTGTACGTTGTGTAGTTCGCCAGCACGTCGAGGATGAAGCCCTCCTCGATCGCCTGGCGCATGCTGTAGAGGTGGAAGGACGCGAACTTCCCGTCGGGGCGCTTCGTGCCGAAGAGTTCGAACGTCTTCGGTTTCGGGGTGGCAGTGAAGGCGAAGGTCGAGAGGTTGGGCAACCGCCCGCGTTTCTCCATCTCGGCGAGGATCGTGCTCTCGAGTTCCTCCTCGGGCGTGGCCGCACCGGCCTCCTCCGCCTCCGCCGCTTCGAGCGACCCGGCGCTGAGCACGGCCTTGAGGCTCTTGGTGCTCTCGCCCGACTGCGAGGAATGCGCCTCGTCCACGATCAGGGCGAAACGCTTGCCGGGCAGCTCGCCGATTTCCTTGGCGATCACGGGGAACTTCTGGAGCGTCGTGACGATGATCGTCTTGCCCGACTCGAGCGCCTCCTTCAACTGGCGCGATGTGGTGTCGATGTTCTCCACCACGCCGAGAGTCTGCTCGAACTGCCGCATCGTGGTCTGGAGTTGGCGGTCGAGCACGCGCCGGTCGGTGATGACAACGATTGAGTCGAAGATCCGACGGTCTCCCACGTCGTGGAGCGTCGAAAGCCGGTGGGCGAGCCAGGCGATCGTGAAGCTCTTGCCGCTGCCGGCCGAGTGCTGGATCAGGTAGGGACGGCCCACGCCCTTCATGCCCGCGTCTGCGACCAGCTTGCGCACGCAGTCGAGCTGCTGGTAGCGCGGAAAGATAAGGAAGCGTCGCCCCGTCTTGCGCCCCTTCTCGTCCTCCTCCTCGACCTCGTGGATGAACTGCCGCACCAGGTCGAGCACGCTGTCCCGCGCCCAGGTCTCCTCCCACAGGTACCCGGTGGCGTAGCCCTGCCGCGTGGGCGGCACGGGCGGGTTGCCGGCGCCGCCGAACTTGCCCTGGTTGAACGGGAGGAAACGCGTCCTGGGCCCTGCGAGATGGGTGGTGACGTAGACCAGGTCCGGATCCACGGCGAAATGCGCCAGGCAGCGGCCGTAGGTGAGGAGCGGCTCGCGCGGGTCCCGGTCGGTCTTGTACTGGCGGATTGCATCTTCGACGTCCTGCCCGGTGAGCGGGTTCTTGAGCTCGGCGGTGAAGATGGGGATGCCGTTCAGGAAGAGAATCAGGTCGAGGCTCTTCTCGTTCTTGGTGCTGTAGTGGAGCTGGCGCACAACGGCGAAGAGGTTCGCCGCGTGCAGCCGCCGCGTCTCCTCGTTGAGTCCGCTTGCGGGCCGGAAGTAGGCGAGCCGAAACTTGCAGCCCGAGTCCTTGAGGCCGTTGCGCAGCACGTCGAGCACCCCGCGCCGCTCGATCTCGGCGGCGAGGCGCCGCAGGAACTGCTCGCGGACCGCCGCGCCGTGGTGCTGCTCGAGCTTCTTCCATTCCTTCGGCTGCGTGGCGAGCACGAAGTCCACCGCGTCGCGAGGAAGGAGGCAGAGCGTGCGGTCGTAGTCCTCCGGCGTGCGCCTTCGGTAGCCGCCGGGCGGCGCGTCGCCGTAGGGCGGCGACGTCTCGCGTACGGCGCTCGCATCGTTTGCACAGGCGTCCGGGCCGTACCGGAGCAGCGCACACTCGATCGTTTCCTCGAAGGAGCGCTCGGAGATCTCGGGACTCATGCGACCTCCTCCCTCACGTCAATTTTGCCCGTCACCGCGGCGGAGATGACGGCAGTACGGAGTTCCTTGAGGCGGTCAACGGCCTCGCGGACCTTGGCGACGAGGGCGTCGATGCGCGCCGTCTCCCGGTCGAGAAAGGCAGCGATGGTGCGTTGTTCATCCAACGGAGGAATGCAAAGTAGTGCTTCGCCCATTTCGGACTTGTTGCAGATGGGGATGGTGACCTTATTGGCGCGCCGAGAAAACTCCTGCTGAAGGCAAAAGGTAATAAAATGACCGTAACGATCGATGACGTTAGAGTCGAATGAGATCGCATTGATCTGCTGATTCGTACATACCTCAACAGGCGCATGTCCAACCTTTCCGACTGTCCCAATTCCACATACTAGGACGCTGCCTGCCCGTACTGGTCCTACACTCATTGCCGCTTTTGTTGAGAGGTGACGATCTGGGATTGATATCCCGCAGTCACCTCTAAGATGATCGGGCTTTACCCAAGGTACGCCTTCTTGGTCGAACGCCTCGTCATGAACACCGGCCGGTGTTCCTCCGGTATGAAGCCGGGCGACAGCCTTAATTCGCTTCACCTCCCAATGCGCCGGAATCTCCCCCAGCCACTCAACGCCGGAATCCTTCATGGGGACGGTCGGGTAGAGGCCCTTGGTGACGGTGCGGGTGATGAGGGCGGTACGCTTCTCCTGGAGCAGCTCGATCAGCCGCTCTTTCTTCGCTACCAGCGCATCGATCCGCGCCGTCTCCCGGTCGAGGAAGGCAGCGATGGTACGTTGCTCGGGTTCTGGAGCGATGGAGATCTCTAGGTCCTCAAGCATCCCCTTTGCTAGCTCTCGGAACGTACTGCCTTGGCCGAACGACTCAAGTTCAGGCCTCGCGGCGAGTAGCTCGTAGTAGAAGAACTCGCGTGAGTCTGCGTCGCGGAAAACCAAGCTACGGCAACCTTGATTCGTACAAAGGTCAACCCCCGCCATTGCGAGGTGCCCGATAGGTGCGCGTGTGGAAAGCACTAGCGATCCCGATGGAACGAGCGTAGTACCGCAACTCCAGTAGCCCGATTCCGTGATGGTTCGTCTCGTCGATGTGATCGTCATACCCTTCAAGTCTCCAAGGTCTTCCGGCGTGACCCAAGGTATTTCGCCATCCCAGCAGGCTGGCGCCGCGCTGGATGGGGTCGAACCATTGACGACGCGGAACACGCGCTTCAGCCGCTTCACCTCCCAATGCGCCGGAATCTTGCCCAGCCACTCGACGCCGGAGTCCTTGTAAGCCGGGTACGGCTTGAACCGCCGGAATGCCTTCATCGCCACGGCCCTCCATTCTGCCAGTCACCGGGCGTCGTACGCCCGGCGCCGAGGTCGGCCCAGATCGGTTGCAGGAAAGCGGTAATCCTCTCGCCAACCCTGTCGAAATCCGCGGGCGCATCGGTTAGTTGATTGCGGTCCACGTACGCCCGCCACTGTGCAGCGCGAGTTTCATCGGCATAGAAGCGAGCCGATAGCGCTCCAGGCAGCGCCGCCTCCACCGCCGTGCTTCTGCGCTCGAAAGTCGCCCTCACCGCCTGAACGAGCGTGGTCCGCTCGAAGCGGAAAGCCACGGCCATCGCGTGGACGTCGTAGAAGTCCTTGTAGCGGCTGTTCCGCTCACCCAGCATCACCATCGCGTGCAGCTTCTCGGCCACGACGGACTCGGGCGGGTAGGCCAGGATCCGCGGCGGCGGATCCCCCAGGATCGTTCGGTACTCCTTTTCTTCCGGGCCGGGGACGATTGCGTTGCCGAAGCCGACGTCCACTTGCATCGGGATGTTGGATTCTCCCAGCCGGGCTTTGATCCGGATGCGAAGGCCGTCGTACTCGGAGCCGTCGCGGATCGGTTCCGCCGTGATCGTGTCCGTGTCGAAGACGAGCTGATCAACGGCGTCCGGTGTGTTGCAGATCTCGCGGAAGGCGACGATCACATCCTCGGGATCCGAGCTGCCGTATCCCGTGAAGTCGACATCGCGAGTCGGCCGGTAGGCCGTGCCCCAGATCGCGAAGAGCGTTGCGCCCTTCAGCACGAAACGCTCACGGTGTTTCGAGCGGCCGAGCCGATAGAGGAATCGCTCGACCGCGTAGCGCAGCAGCCCGAACATCACGTCCTCACCACGGGCGCGAAGCTCGTTCCGCAGCCGTTGCCGAATCGATTCCGCCCGGCCGTCGGTCTCCCGCCCGCTCATGCCGACAGCGCCTCCAGGTAGGGTCCGATGACCGTCCTTATGCGGCAGACCTCGGCGGCGCGGTCGATCTCGCTGATCATGGCCTTTCGCGAGCGCACAGCATCGCGGATCGCCTCCATGGCGACGTCGAGACCGATCTTGTTCCGGTAACGGAAGCAGTCGACGACGGTGCGGGCAGGATTGGTAAGGCGGACTTCAACGCCCTGCATGGACTGCGTGACAACGCCGTAGGTCAACATCCGTCCGGAGAAGCGGACGATGCGGACCTTGGCCGGGAGACGCCTCGGGATGCGGGCCTTACGGTCGATCGCCAGCCACACCTGGTGCGGTGACTGGGTGCCGATTTCGTGGATGCGCAGGGCGGAGAGCAGGCAGACGATGGCGTGCGGCGCGGCGGAGGCCACCATGGCGATGGTCTCGAACTCGTTCGGTTCGACCTCGGACAGCCGATAGACACCGCCCCCGAGTTTTTCGACCGTGCCCTCGGCGACAAGCCGCTGGAGCTGTCGGAACGACACCCCAAGCGGCAGAACGTCGCGCGGCCGGAAAAAGGCTCCGACGCCTCCGGCGTCAAGGCGTGCCTTGGTCAGGTGCGACTTGTCCATATCGGAATGATACTAGATGTCGGCATATAAATGCAAATGCCGACATTTTGCACAATCAACGGGCCGGCCCACCGGTCACATCGGCCAGCATCCGCAGGATGTCCTGCTCGATCTTCCGGATCTCGCCCTCGATCTCCTCCAGTGGGCGCGGCGGAGTATAGCGGTAGAAGTAGCGGTTGAAGTTGATCTCGTAGCCCACAAGGCCGACCTGACCGTCCTTGGAGTCGCGCCTTGAAGCATCGATCCAGGCATCTTGGACGTGGGGCCGGACCTCGCGCTCGAAGAACGCTCCAACACTCTCGGCGAGCGGCACGCTCTCGGTGTCTCGCAGCTCCGGATCAGGCTCGGGGTTTCCGTCCCGGTCGCGGCAGATTGCGGCGGACTCATCTCGCTCGGAAAGGGCGGAGAGAATCGCCTTGCGGACGGGAGCCGGGAGTTTGACGCCGGCTTGCTTCGCGGCCGCATCGAGCACGCGCTCGAACTCGTCGCTGTTCTTGACGAGCGTGCCGGGCAGCGCGCGTATCAGCTTGCGGATGACCTCCTGCAGCGCTCGCCCTTCTGCCTGTTCCTTCGCTCCCGCATCACCCCTCTTCTTCGACTGAGCCAGCGCCTGGAAGCCCCGTTCCTCTTCCAGCCGGGCGATGCGCTCAGCGCTCGCCTGGAAGTTGAGCCGCAGCGGTCGCTCGACAGTGATCTTTCGGAAGCCGAAGTGGGTGGTCGGGAAGATGCGGCTGACGACGACGTCTTCTTCTTTGCCGTTCTTCGCGATCTTCCGCGTCTCGCCGTCCTGGAAGTCGGACAGGATCCTCAGGATGTCCTGCGATCGCTCGAGCGGGATCTCGCGCCGCTTGTCGCCGAGGCTCTTGCGCATCGGCACCCAGAACGAGGTGGCGTCGATGAGCTGCGCCTTGCCCTTGCGGGCCGGCGCCTTGCGGTTCGTGACCACCCATACATAGGTCGCGATGCCCGTGTTGTAGAAGAGCTGTTCGGGGAGCGCGATCAGCGCCTCCAGCAGGTCGTTCTCCAGGATGTAGCGGCGGATCTCGCTCTCGCCGCTGCCGGCATCGCCCGTGAAGAGCGGCGAGCCGTTCATGATGATGGCGATGCGCGAGCCGCCATCGCTGGGGTCCTTGGCGTGCGCCAGCATGTGGAGCAGGAACAGGAGCTGGCCGTCGCTGATCCGCGGCAGGCCCGGGGCGAAGCGTCCCGAGGCGCCGCGTTCGTGCTCGGCCCGCACGGCGTTCTCGTCGCGCTTCCAGTCCTTGCCGTAGGGGGGATTGGCGATCAGGTAGTCGAAGTTCCGGCCCGCATGTCGGTCGTTGGAGAGTGTGCTCCCGAAGGCGATGTTGTCCGCGTCCCGCCCCGTCGGGTCCTTCATGAAGAGGTCCGACTTTGAAACCGCCCACGTCTCCGGGTTGACCTCCTGGCCGAAGAGGTGGATCTCGGCGCCCGGGTTGATCGCGGGCCGAATGAGATCGCCGTTCTTCCGCAAGCCGACGGTGATGTGCTCCTTGGTGATCATCAGCATGCCGCCGGAACCGCAGCAGGGGTCATAGACGGTGCGAATCGGTTTTCCTGCGTCGATACTCTTCTCGTCACCCGCAAGCATCAGGTCCACCATCAGGTGCACCACATCGCGCGGCGTGAAGTGCTCTCCCGGATTCTCGTTCAAGGCTTCATTGAATTTCCGGATCAACTCCTCGAAGATCGTGCCCATGGTCGGGTTGTCGATCTTGTCCGGGTGGAGATCGACGTTCTTGAACCGCTCCAGCACCTGGAAGAGGAGCCCGGCCTCGTCGAGCTTGCTGATCGTGTTGTCAAAATCGAACTTCTCCAGCACCTCGCGCATGTTGGGGCTGAAGCCTGCGATGTAGTTGCGCAGGTTGGCGGCCAGGTGCGGCGCGTCGGCCAAAAGCTTCTTAAAGTCGTAGCGGGAGGTGTTGTAGAAGGCGAAGCCCGACACTTGACGGAGCTGGGCGTTCAGGTCCCCGAGCCCCCGGCCCCTGAGCTGCGCCTGGCGCTGGAGGACGGTTTCCTTCGTGTCCGCAAGCACACAGTCCAGGCGACGCAGCACCGTGAGCGGCAGGATCACATCCTGGTACTTGCCGCGCTTGAAGGTGTCGCGGATGAGGTCCGCGACGCCCCAGAGGAAGCTGCCGATCTCGCTATGGTTCACTGAGTTTGCTCTCCGTTCTCGCTCATGAGGGCTGCGTTCTCATTGGGGCTGTCTATCATTATAAGTTGTTTTTTCCAACACCTTTAGGCTGGGAATGGCATTAAGGCTATATTTACCCACACCGGCGCGGGGTGTCAAGAGGGCGTTGGGTAAGGTTTTTATATGGCTTGACAGGGAGGGTGCGTATTCCGAGCGATTCCGGCCATCCATTCCGATTCCGACCGAAAAGTGGCCGCCTTCGCTCGGAACGGGTGGCCGGCTTCCGTCGGAATGACCGGCCGGAATCGCTCGGAATACGCAAGGCCTCCCTACTGGGTACCTCTTCAATCTATCGTAAACCGGTCGATTCGCGCAACGGCTTCGAGTATATCAAGTTGGCCTAACGCTCAGCATCAGAGGCGGCGCGCAGCGCCGTCCGCTGCATGCTGTTGTTCGGCGGCCTCTTCGCTGACCGTCAAGGTGCTCAGACCAACATCCGACCCATGCCCCCGCAAAGTTTGCGGCCAGCGCGTACGTGCGTCTCAGCGGCCAGAACCTGCGGATTCGCTGCACAAGTGGCTTACCTTCTGGCAGCACTCTTCCACCGCCCGGCGGTCCTCGGCTTCGGGTAGTCCCTCGCGAGCCCCCCGGGCGATCATTTCAGCGTGCCGTAAGAGCGCCGCGCGGTCTTCCGGCCGATGTGTGAATCCCGCGACCACGGCGATCGTTTCTAGCAGGCGGATGGTCACCGCCGCGCTGGAGCGGCCATATTGTCGGATTTGGTTGAATGCCGCATCCGTGATGTCCGGGAATGTATCG